>CAMGAZ010000001.1 GCA_946008205.1 uncultured Clostridium sp.
TGACTTATTCTATGTTATCATTATTTTTAATAATAGACCCTTTTGTCTTAGGTTCACTCAATTTTTCCAAAATCGCTCACGCGACTAGGCCCCACCATCTAGGGATTATAACTTCATTCAGGATCGTGCCATCTACCCCGACGACCTCTTCTATAGTCCCATCGGTCCTACGTTTACCTCTCGAGGTCTCACGGGCAGCCACATTATCTATATACGAGCCATTCTTAAATAATATCTTGGTATAATCTTTTGATTTTGTTGTACCTTTACCCCTTCCCTCATAAATCTCGTTCTTAAGAGCGGGAATAAGCTCGCATAATTCATCAACTTTCTCTGCTAAGATACCAGAGGCCTGTTCCTTACCACCAGAGGTTACGAACGAGTGTGAGTTAGGATAGAGTATGGCTTTTACCATCTTGGCTAATACCGCGAGGAACGACTTCGAGTATGCGCGAGGGTAGACGGCATATACATACTTATGCCTAAGAGCCGCACGCAAGAATACGCGCTGATAGTAATAGAACCGGAATTTATTATCTGGATTCAAACTTGCAAGCCAATCTACAAACAAATCTGGATACCATCTAAAAAATGAAATTATTTTTCTACCTTCTGCAACAGCATCCTTGAGGCGTTCTTCAGACATACCCATTTTAACAGTTTCTTTAGAATGAGAAAGATTTAATAAGTCATTAAGCGCCATCTTCTTCCTCTCTTTCTATATCTGCGGCAAGTTCTTGCTCTTCAAACGCGCGCAGCTCCTGATAATCCTCTAAAGGCGAGTATTCTGGATCTTCGTCTGCAAACTTCATTATTTCATCAATAGCATCCTGTTCTGTATGTTCATTTTCTTTTTCTATTGCTTTAATAGCACTTTCAATTAGCATATCAAGACTTGATTCAGTTTGTACAAGAGTGCGCAAGTAGCGTTTGGTATCTGCCAATGTCTCATCTACTCTGTCTTGCGGTTCTGGCGTATAATATTGCGGAATAAAACCACCTTCTTGTTCACAAAGCGCGACAAACTTACCAAGACAATCAATTCCCTTAGATTCATCGCGGAGCTGGCTTGAAGTGAATTTGTTCTGCTTCATAAGGGTTTCATACACGCGTGTGAGCTTTTGGAACCCGTCCACGTCTCCAAGGTCTATTAACTGGTGGGCTTTGAGCGAGGTCTTGCAAATCATTTTTAAACTATCGCGCTCGCCCGCGGTCTGTATGTCATAGGATTCATTCATTTCAACCCAAAGTTGTTCTAACTTAACCCACTCATCAGGAGAATATGAACTACCCCATTTAATAGAAAGATAATTAATATCATCTTCAGTTAATCCTAATTCTTCCGCAGATTGCGTATTAGATGCAAGAGGAGAAGAAATAGTTGCGCTTTCTGCTGCGGCTTTGCGCTCAGCTTCTTTAAAAATTTCTGGCTTTTCTAATGGCGCGCGGTCTTCCTCAAGGGTCTTTTGAATCTCGCTCTCGGTCTTTCCCTGCTGGCGCATTGACACTTCTTTTTCATTATCTTCTACCTTCATAAGGTATTCAGTATCATTCCACCTGTATTTCTTATATTGCGCCATTCGCATCGCGCCCAAGTATCTACCTATAACGGTCATACCATTAACCTTGGCTGGGTCTTGACAGTAGGTTTTAAGTAACTTATTCCAAACGCGCGGTATGTAAGGCACGTCCGCTTCTTGTAAAATTGGTAAATAAGTATCTGCGTCCCAGTTGTCTACATTCATTGTGATACACTTTTTACAAATATTCATATAACCATTGTTTTTAGCATATTTTTCCAAATTACTTTTATAAAAACTATCTTCAACATATGTAGATTTACATTTTTCGCAGTAAATTTTTCTTTTTGTTGATGATCTTCCCAAAAAGATAACACCTCCTTTATTTTATATAAAAAAAGGTCAGACCATATTATAGAGGTCTGACCTTTTTATTTCGACATTCTTTACAAATACTATAAAGTCCATCCTTGCTTGTTTTATTTCTAGTAAAATAACGAGGAATAGATAATTTATTTTGACCACATTTTGAACAACGTTTATATTTACCTTTTTCCTTTTCCGTATAATACCATTCAAGCCATTCTTCTTGCGCTTGTTCTGCTATTGTATTAGGTATCTTGCGACACCACAGAGAAGAAATAAATTCTTCTGAATATTCTACTTTAAAATCTTGCATTAATTTTTCTCGTATTTGAGAATTTGTTTTTCCATCTATCTTAGCAATAGCAATAGCATAAAGAATAGGATGTTTTGAAAGCGCGCGTTCGCTTAAGGCGTCAAAATCTCGTACCGCGGACCACATATCAGCGTTAAGTTCTTCTGAACAGTCCTGGTGCAATCGCGAGTAATTTTGAAGCATCTGCGCGCATACATCATTTCTTAAAAATGAAAAGCCTTCAATATTAAAGACACCTTCTTCATTTATTGAGATTTCTTCATTTAAAAAGATAACCGTCTTAGTTTTTGTAATTGCTTTAGGAATAATTGGAGGTCTATTACTCATTTTCATTAAGTATTGGTCTCTTCTCATTTCTATAAGCATTTTTTTTATCGCATATTTATTTCTTACCTCAGAGGTTTCTTTTAGTCTATCTTCCCAAAATTTTATTGTATCGAGCATCTGTTGCAAATCTTTATTTTCTTCTATGTCGCGCTTAGTAATAGTAATTTTAGGAGCTAAAAGCACATTTTTATTATCTGAAGTTAAATTATATATTCCATCTTCGCCGCCATCTAATTGAGAAACCAAGCCCTCAAATGAAGTTTCACGTTTTGCTATAGTAGTCGCGCGATTAGAAGTTGTAACTTCTTTAGAGCGTTCTTTTTTTTCTATTGCAAAAACTAAATAATCGGCGAGGGTTTCTAGTGTTCGAGAAGATGGATTAGGATTTTCTGCCAGAAATTCATTTACTTTTTGTAAACGCTCTTCTGGGTCTGTTATTTTTTTATCTACTATCATTTTAGTTTATCAAACCATTCCGCTTATTATAATTTTTTTCTTTTTACCAATTAACAAATATATTATACCAAAATTTTTATCTTTCGTCAAGCGTATTTGCCCAAAAAAAATGCGCCGCAGCAAATTTGACAATGCAAAAAATTTATGCTAAAATTTTGTTGTAAACAAAAAACAAACAAAAAAAAGCAAAAACTGTGTCGAGGTCTAGACTAAAACTCTATTATAAAAATTATAAAAAATATTATATAATAAATATATAAAGAAAAAGAAAGAAAGCGCAAAGAAAAATTGGAAAACACAAAAAATTATGATATAATAAATATATCAATTCACTTAAAAAATTATTGCAAAAGGAAAGGAAAAATAAAATGAATTTAATAAATGAAAGCGCAAGCCGCAAGATTGATGATTTAGGCAGAATAACTATTCCTAAGAATATGAGAAAAAGATTAAATGTAAGAGCGGGAGAGGATTTAGATTTTTATAGTTTAGAACATGAAGGTAAATATTATGTATGTTTAACTTCTAAGCGGAATCCGCCATCTTATAAATATAAAGTAGTAACAGATATTTTTAAAGAATATAATATAGAAGTACCAAAAGAATTTTTAGATGCAATAGCAAAAGAAACATTTGAAGCAAGAGAAGAAAAGTAAAGGAGAAAGAGAATGTTTGCGATATTAATAATTTTAGGATTTATATTTTTACCAACTTATTGTATGATTAAAGCGCAGGAAATGAATAAATATTAATTTTTAACACGCAAGAGCAAAGAAAAAAGGAGCGCAGACTCTGATAAAAATTTGTCAGACACTGGCGCGTCTTATTTTAAAACATGGAAAGGAATAAAAGAGTATGATAAATAATTATCAGAGTTTGCCGCCTGAAGAGCATGGCATCATTACCAACGCATGCATTTATAATATGAGTAATGCTGTGCGCGCGTCTAAATATCCTATGGCGGCAGATGTAAGTAAGTGTACTGATGAAATTAAGGATATTACAAAGAAACTTGCAAACGCGCCTCGCGGAAGTGGACATGACAATTTTCTGCATGGAATTTTACTGGGATTTGATTTGACGCTTAGTAATAAGGCGTGGGTTGAATGGGAAAGGTATCACTTCCAGGACATAGTCAGCTCTCAAAGTACTATGCACAGAATCGTAAAATTGGTAGATGAGAATGACCCTTTTAATGAGTGGGTTACTGATAATACGAAAGAAGAAGTTAGAAGATTGGTTGATGAATATAATAATGCTTCTAAGGAAGAGAAAGATGATGCTTATTTGACGCTTTTGTATAATGTGCCAAGTGGATTAAAGTTGACTGCGGGAATTGTAACGAATATGGGTCAGATAAAGACAATGATAGGACAAAGAGAATTTCATAGACTGCCAGAATGGAGATACGTGATTGCTTATTTTAAAAAGGTGAGTGATTGGCTAGGAGTTGCCTTATAGGCAACTCCAAATGGTTTTAAGACTTCCCGTCTTTTAATTTTAAAATGGTTTTAAGAAAGTTTTTTTCCAGGCAATCTCGATATGCTTCACAATTTAAAGATTTACCCGTAATATACCCGCCCCACCTGTATTTTTAACTGATAAAAATATAACAAATGTATTGTTGACTTGTTCAACTATTGTATAAAACAATTAAAATACACCCTGCTACACTGTAAACGTATAAAAGCCGTTTATAGTGTTTTTTTATGTGTTATTGATACATTACACCTATAAGCATATAAAATCGCTTAAAACGCAATTTAAAGTCTTACAAGCCTATATATGATATATTCATGTGGTCGCTATTGCATCAGTTCTATATTTAATTAGTTACATCAAACAAATAAAAATTCAGATCTGAAAAAAATTGAAAAAAACTAAAAAAAGTATTTGACATTGATTCGTAGGTTTGTTATTATAATGGTGCGGACGGCGTTAAGGTCGAACGCAAGAAAAAAAATAAAAAATAAGGCTTGACAAACAAGTCTGAACGGTAGTAAAATGATTACCGTAGACAACTTAATACAGAGACACCCGACCGCGTGAAATAGGCTTTAAAGTCGGGGCGGCACGAAATAAGACCGCACAAAACGTATAACTATTGAAACATTAATATAATTGGAGGTAAATTAAAATGTTAAAATTAAAGTGTAATACGACTAACGTGAGACCTGAAATAGCTGCTGTAGTGACGGCAGCTTTAAATAAATCGTACTGGATGAATGATGTTAAATGCATCATTCGACATAACAGTATTGAGTTTAATTCACGTCATTCAAGCTGGACTGTCGACATAGAGTTCGACCGTCAGACTAAAAAATATGAAGTCTGTTGGTTTGAAAATAATGTCGCTGACAAAATGATTATAATGGATTCTCCGGAACTCATTATAATGACCGTCATGGACACGTTTTTTTAAGGGGGCAAATTATGTTACAAGATAGTAAATATTATATGAAAAAACTTTATAAATCTTTAAGTCCTTGTGAAACAATGTTTCATAAGGACGGACTTATAAACATAGAAAGCAACATATCTGACAGATGCGTTGCTATTCTATGGATGTTTCATTATGCTGTTGTAAGCAATAACGGTATAGTGAAACAGTGGCACGGTGGACGTGCAAAACAGTATGCATTAAAATATGCATACGAAATATTAGAGAGAGAGGTATAATATGGTAAAAAAAATAGTTGGTATGTTATTAATAGGCGTTGTGATAGGCTATTGTCTACCACATACGCCAGTTCTCACCGATATAAAAGATGGTGAGAATTACGCTGTTGCTACATTCTTGGAGGATTCTAAGAATGTAGGTAATGGCGTATTCATTTATGACGGCGGTCATAGTACCGCCAGTAATAAGCAGGTGATTGATTCGCCTATAAAACGCGCACCATTACATGATGGTGCAAATTATATAGTTAAACTCAGCAATGATTCAATTGTTGAATGGTACAGATTAAAATAAGGAGGTAAAAAATTATGAAAAGCAATAGAATTAATACAATCACACTGGCTGATTATAGTCAGTTTGTTGACGGCAAGCATCGCAACGGTGGATGTTACGGCTATGATACTATATACACATATAGTCCTGAACAGGATAGGTTTACACGTGAGTGGTGTACTACGTGTGAACTCACACCAGACGGAGAGCCGGTTGACGGTTATCCACTGTATGCAACTATCAGCGAATTGATAGATTTTGTCCGTCAATCCGCTGATACGCCAAATTGCGCCGTATACGTAAATGACGTATGTGTGTGGGAGTCTACTCCGATAGACTCCCATGATATAGACGAATCAAGTCTATATCTTGACGAATAAAAACAAGGGCGTTACGCCCTTGTTTTTTTTATTTAAAGTGAACATACGTTCGTTTCACAAGTTAGTTAGTTAATCCTAACCAACGAACGTATGTTCGCTTTAGTACATTAAAGGGGTAAAGTAATTGCCCTGCACAAGAATATGCTTTAATGCTTTAGTGTATTAAAGTAATTTACATTTCATTTATTAACTGTTCCACTTTAGTGTATTAAAGTGTTTCATTTGTTTATGATTTTCTTTTTTCGCTTTAATGCGATAAAGTATTTTACAAATGAAATATTGAACTGTTCCACTTTATCACTTTAACGCGTTAAAGCAAGAAAATCATAAATCATTGCACTTTACCACTTTAATGTGGTGAAGTGCTGAAGCCGAGCCAAGACGCTGCATCTTTTTGGTCACTTGTTGCGTCTTGGCTCGGCATTTAATTGAATTGTGAATTACTGATTTTTTAATTGAAAAGTGCATAGAGCAAAAGTGAAATATTGTACCCGAAACTATTGACCTCTGCATAAAAACACAAATGAATTATTAGTTAGTTCCATAGTTGCTGCCGCAACGTTCCACTTTTCATTATCCTCTTCAATTTTTTCTGGTGTTGTAATCTCCTGTTCTCGATTGAATTTATAAATATATTGAGGTGTTCGAGAACAGGTGTTTAGTTCACAAGTAAAGTGTACGTGTGTTCGCTATTGCAATGTTCTTAAAAGAACAAGTATGTGGTTAAAAAGAACAAATATTCAGCTTATATGTTCTTTAATCGAACAAAAGAGAATAGATAAAAGAACTAATATGCAGAATATTTGTTTTAAAAAGCCAAAAAGACCAGTTGACGAACAAATATTCGGAATAAAAAGAATGAAATAGGTGTATATGTGGCTAAAAAGAACAAATATTTAGATTATGTGTCCGGGTCACAAGCAATAGAAGAACTAATATGCAGAACGCACGTTTGTGCTGCGTGCGATAAAAGAACTAATATGTAGAACATATATTCATGAACCAATATGTAGAACAGAGGTTTAAAGAACGTATGTATACAGAACAAATATTTGGAATGAGATTGTACTGAAATAAAAATAATATAAAATGCGTAAAATGTATTGACAAATATATAAATCTGTAGTAATATGTATACATAAGTTAAAACAAATTAAAAAAAACAGTAAAGGATGGTTTTAAAATGAAAAAGTTAATTATTTTAATATCAATTGTTGCTATTACATTCGGTTGTGGTTATGCACTTAAAGCAACAGAAAGTAAAGTACATACGTATACAGACGAATGTACATATTATTCAAATAATCCGGAGTGCCCGCAGCTGGGCGGCTCGTTTTATGGCTCTGAAATATGGGATATAAACAATCCAACTTTAGAGGATGGTAAGACATACATGGTTGAATTAAGCAACCATAAAACGCCTGACGATGCGACAGACGATATTGTAATAGGGTGGACTTTACAGGAATAAACGGCTCACGCCGTTTATTTTTTTTTTATGTTCTATTGTGTATACAACATACAATATATTTTAAAAATATATGATGTTTTTTCTTAAAATGTATTGACAACATTAGAAATACACGTTATAATAAGACATAAGTTAAATCAAGAAAACATAATGAGAGGAAGTAATAATATGACAAAGACAGCAAGAGAATTATTAATACAGAATGGTTTTGAAACAACAGATAACAATGTATTTACATTGTATATCTTAAATGAAACCGTTATTTTTGACGGTGATAATATCACTTTTAAAAGCATAGACAGAACTGTTTGCGCTCCAACAGAAAATGATAAAATTGATTTTATTCTTAATTTTATCATGAGTAGTTATACAACTTGTTTTTTAGCATAAAATAAAATGGTCTGATTTTTCAGACCATTTTATTTTTATTTTAAATTGATTATTTTATTTTTTAAATTGAGTTTTTTATTTTTTAAATTGATAATTGTATATATGTACTGGATTCAATTTCACTATTGCATTTTATAATTTTATATGTTAAAATAAAATAAAAAAGGATGGTTTTAAAAATGAAAAAATTAAATATCTACTTCGATATGGATGGTACTATTGCCAATCTATATGAATATAAAGACTGGCTAAAGCATTTGAGAAGTGAGTCAGTCGCACCATATGAATTTTGCAAACCTATGGTAGATATGGAGCAATTAAAAGAACTGTTACAGAATCCAATAATTAATAGTGTAAATATTATTAGTTGGACTGCAAAGCATGGAACAACAGAATACAACCGAAAGACAAGATACGCCAAAATCAGATGGTTAGCCAAAAATGGTTTAGATTACCATTTGATAGATAAATATATAATCGTTCCTTATGGAACAGATAAAGCCGATGCAATAGGCAAACTAACAGAAAATGACATACTGTTTGATGATGAAAAACAGAACAGGTCTAATTGGATTGTAAAGGGCGGTCATGCTGAGGATGAAAAAAATCTAATAGAAAAATTGAAAAAATATATTGACAAATATACAAACCTGTAGTACAATAAAGATAGTTAAGGGCGGCAAGCAAAGCCGCCCAAAGAAAGGAGTAAAAAAAAATGAATGTTTTAGAAAAAACAAAAGAATTATTATTAGAATGTGTTGATGAAACAGAAATATTTATTCAAGGTGATGACCGTTTCGCAAAAGGTCAGATTACTTTAAATAACGGGAGCCTTGATATTAATTTTAGTTATAATGATGTGACGCATAAAGCAAGTATTAGAATCATATATAATACAACCAATTTTGATTTTGATGCGTGGATATGGGATACAACAAGTTTTACAGACTATTCTGCATTTTGCTATGGACTTATCGGAGTTCTTGCAGATTACAATAATTACAATGAAAAAGGTTTTATTATTAAAATATTACTTGATTTATAGAGGTGAAAAAAAATGAATATGGAAATTTTAAACATTACGGCTATACAGATGGGCGCCCTTGTAAATGAGGGCGCCGATAGAATAACTGTTATGGGAATCAATAATCCCGTAGTTATGACCGCAATATACAAAGACAATAAACTGACTGTAACATATTATAGCCACGTAGTAAAAGAACACATATTATATACAGGTATAACAACAGAGCCTGAAAAAGTGATATGTGGCTTGATGGGATTATTATTATAAGAGGTAAAAAATGAAAAGTAAAATAAATATCTTGATATTAAAAATAGTTATAAAGTTTTATAATATATTAATTAAAAAGGCAACTAAAAAAGGTAAAATGGATTTAGTTGAAGAATGCAAGGAAGAACAAAACAAACTTAAGGAATTAATCAGACATGAAAAAATAAGAAATGAATTAATGAAGTTTGCTAAAAAAATTGATTTATAAAATTAAAGATTCACATTTTAATTAGTTCCATACAAGAGCAAAGATTAAAATGTGAATCTTTTTTTAAACATATATACAAACAAGAGCAAAGAAAACATGGATACAATCGCGCGACGCAGCAAAATTTAACTGTTCGCGCGGTCAATAATTTCAAATGAAACTATTAGTATCTTCTTCTATTGCGCGTGAAATAATTGATAATGCTAATAGTTTCATTTGAAATTATTACACTTTACCACTTTAGCACTTTAAAGCGCGAGCCGCGAACCTCGCTGTGTCGGTTGTGCCCTTTGACCGACACAGCGAGGCATTTACTGAACAAGTGAATTATCAATTTTTTAATTAACAAGTGCATAGTGAACTTGTTAATAGTTGCCGCCCGAAACTATTGACCTCTTCAAACACTTTAGCATAGTAAAGCACTAACGCTTTAGTGCGCTAAAGTGAAAACTATAAACTCCCTCTTCAGCGCTTCATTGCGTTAAAGTGTTAATGTACTAAAGCGAAATTTAAAATATGTATACAACCATGCGGATTGTATACGATTTAAGAATTGTATACATATTTTAAATTTCGCTTTAGTACATTAACGTGGAAGAGCGCAATAATTGGCAGGGTCAACGGTACGTCCGGTCGTGTATACAATATGCAACATACAAAATACAATGCTCCCGATGGAGCAAAAAACGAACTGATATGCAGAACAGTTGTTTGTCATGCTCCATCGGGAGCATTTCATAAGTGAATTATTGACTGGATCAATGATCGGAGCACGAAAACCTTGACCATATAAATAGTTGTCGCAGCAGATTATTTACAAGTGAAGATGCTCCCGTACTTTCATGTATACAATATACACGCTAATTTTAATTGACATTGTGCCGACATTAGTTTATACTATAATTGTTCTTGAGGATAGGAACACAACGAGAGTTGAAAACAAAGTTCTTAAGAATGAAAAAAAGTGCTTGACAATCTTACTTAAATGCTTTAAAATGGTAAGTGTCAAGGGAACTTGATAGAATTTAAAAATGTTTTAAAAGTCATGTAACAAGACTATAAAACCGAAAGGAATGGCAAATTATGGCTAACAACAAAATTACACAGGTAAAGGCACTTGAAACAGTTATCAACGCTATCAAGGATACGGATATCGTGTCCGCTGAAGTAATCAACAAAATTGTTGATATTAAAACGGCGTTAGAAAAGAAAGCAAACGCCACAAGTAAGCGTGCAAGCAACGCTAATGCTGAATTGCTTGAAAAAGTACTCCCACTGTTTACGGATGTACCGAACACACTCACTGAATTACTCACGGCTAATCGTGAACAGTTCGACGAACTTGGTATTTTAACAAGTCAGAAGTTGAACGCTGTTATCCGCCCAGCGGTTGAAGATGGTCGACTGTTCCGTGAAAAGAACGGAAAGACTACAACATTCAGACTTGTATAGTAAATTTATTCATTATCACTTTAAAGGTTGGGAGCTTTACAGCTCCCACCTATTAAAGGGAGATTGCACATTGAAAAATAAATATAATGAAAAACAGATTGTCAATTTAATGCAATCGCTTGATATTTCACGCAATGACGCAATAGAAATACTTCAAGCGGATGCGGAGATTGACAAGGGTGCAAAGTTATTTGAACTCACACCGGAGCAAAAAGCCGTTGAAAAGAAAATGCGAAAAACTGTAAAAATTGTAGCACCAAACGGAAAAAAGGCTCAGCGGGAATTAAAAATTGACGACAACAGAGAAAAATTGCTGACGTCAATAATTGAATTGTTCAATGAAAAATTCTCAATTGAGAATATTGAACGACCGCCCCGCACAACAAATAAAATTCGGTTTCAATTTTTCGGTGACACTTTTAGTGTCACTATTGCAAAAGAGAGGAAGAAAAAGTAAATAAATGTTTTATAATTCAATTTTAAAAAAAGATAATCGTTGTACATATTATATGGTACTGGATACAGAAACGGCGGTTTATGACCCTACTATTAAAGAGATAAAAGGCACTAATATGTTAGTTTATGATTTAGGATATGCTATTGTAGACCGTTATGGGCGCATCTATGAAACAGGCTCTTTTATTGTGAAAGATATATTTTATGATGAAATAGAACGCATGAAATCTTGTTATTTTGCCGACAAGCGTTCAACTTATATTCAAGATATTGAAAAAGGTTTACATACTGTTGTAAACTGGAAAAACCTTGTTTTTTTACTTGAAGAGCGATTGAGTTACTGGAACGTACGTGCGATATGTGCGTATAATGCAATATTTGACTATGGGGCAATATGTCGCACGAATAATTTTGTAAATGGTAAATACTGGAAACCGCCTTTATTGAAAAAATATCCAGTATGGGATATTATGAAAATGACAGAAGATGTGCTATATAAGCGACCGACATATAGAAAATTCTGTTTTGACAATGGTAACTTGACAGCACACACACCGCCACGACCACAGAAAAAAGCGGAAACAGTAAAACAGTATATTGAAAATAATCCACAGTTTAAAGAAGTGCATACAGGACTTGAAGATGTTTATATCGAAAGTGAAATATTAGCAAAATGTTTTGCTACTCACAAGAAAATGAGACGTGAATTATAATAATTTAAAGGTCAAGCAATTATTATTAATTGCTTGACTGATAAAACAAAGGAGTAGGCACATGAACGAAAAAATCATAAATACATTAATTAAAATATGTGAAAATAACGGAGAATATACAACTTTGTATATACCGAAACACGATAGAATCTCACTTGTATATACTTCTAATTTAAATGATGAGATTCTGTACATTGAAACAATTAACAATACAGAATATAAATTTGAAAGTGATTACGACGAACTTATAGACACAAACATAGAATATATTATCTTAAGTATATATGATACTTTAATAAAAATAAAACTAGAATCTTTAACTGGAGATTTATATATTGATAATGTAAATGATTTCAACGATATAATTACAATTGTAAATAATATAAGAGAAAAATATTGCTAATGAAAGGAATAATATAATGAATATGATAAATATTATTAATGAAATAAATAAACATTTAAACATCTATGAAATAGCACAGACAGTTGAAAATGTAATAGGTAACAATGATTATAAATTTGAAATAATTGATAATGATTTAATTGTTAGTGATATCAATGACAATACAACAATTACAATATTATCTAATAACTTTTTAAAAACTCACGATTTGGAAGAAGTAATTTATAACATAAAAGTTGCAATATTAATTTATGAAATAAATATTCACTTTGACAATTATTGTCTTGATAATGAACAGATTGATGCGATGCTAAGTATTGTTACAGGTTTGATTTATTAATAAGTGAAATGCTCCCACTACTTTATCACTCTATTGCGGTAAAGCGTTGGGAGCATCACTTTAGTCCTTTAATACTTTATCCTACTAAAGCGGGAGCACGAACGAACAAATGTTCGGGAGCACCACGAACACGAACAGGCGTTTGCGAACACATGTTCTTGGGAGCACTGACCCTCGCTGTGACGCCCAAAGGGCACGGTCGTCACAGCGAGGGATTTAACTGAAACTTCACTTGTGAATTATTTGCTTGGATAAGCAAACTATTAGCATGACAACTATTTCGCCCGAAACTATTGACATATGCAATAATTCACTTGTGAAGCGAAATTGTATACGTGTTTTAATGCAAAAGGATTGTATACAATCTGAAAATTGTATACAAGTTCTTTAATCTCATAAAAAAATACAATTTTAACGCGTTAAAGCGCCGAAGATTGTTAAAAATTTAACAAAAAGTATACAAAATACATAAAAAATACACAAAATTTCTCAAAAATGCTTGCAAAAAAGCAAAAAATTTGTTATTATTATAGTACAAACAAGAGGGAAAGAAAAAAGTAATCCTCTTCAAAAAAAGTTTAAAAAAAAGTATTGACAAACCCTTAAACCTATGTTAATATATAAGTACAAAAGGGGAACAAAACAAAGTCAGCTGAAAAAGACGTTAAAACAGAGAAAAGGACAAATTAATGGAAAAGATGACACAGAAGAAAGCAATGGAAATTACTATCGCAGCATTAGAAAACAAGGAAATAGTTTCAGATGAAGTTATTGGCAAACTCAAGGATATTCTTACTGCGCTTGACAAGAAGAGCAAGAGTGTAAGTAAGAAGAAAACAGAAGAAAACGCGGAATTACTTGAAAAGGTGCTTTCTCTGTTTAGTGACGCGCCAAACACACTGACTGAAACACTTGTCGCGCATCGTGCTGAATTTGACGAACTGGAAATACTTACCAGCCAGAAGTTAAATTCTGTAATTAAGCCAGCCGTAGAAGATGGCAGACTGTTCCGTGAAAAGAACGGAAAGACAACAACATTCAGACTTGTGTAACTAATAATTAATAATTAAAATGTCAAACAACGGGGTGAGTGTAAAAACTCACCCTTTAAAAAACAAGGGGTGAATTAATGAACAAAGAAATTGAAAAATTAATGAAAACTCTTGATATTTCAGAAGAAGAGGCACGGGAAATTATTGAAACTGACAAAGAAATTGACCGCGGCGCGAAGTTGTTTGAACTTACGCCAGAGCAAAAAGCTGTTGAAAAGAAGATGCGAAAAACGGTTAAAATAGTCGCGCCGAATGGTAAAAAGGCAGAGCGTCCACTTAAAATAGACCCTACGCGCGAAAGTCTGATGCAAGCTATCACAGACGCGCTGAAAGAACGTACAGATGCAATCACGCGCCCTGAAAAGACTACAAACACAATGTTATTGGATATTGGCGTAGATACCTTCAAAATAGTTGTTTCAAAAATACGTAAAAAATAAGTGGTAGAAATACCACTTTTTTTGTTGACATTGTGCGCGACCTGTAGTATAATAAAGACAGTTAAGGGAGGTAAACAAAAATGAACAAACTAACACAAACAGAAATTTATACAGAGGATGCAAAAGGAAGAAGATATGTGGGCGCAAGTAAGCATTTTAGATATAATGATTTACTGGAGCGCGCGACCTACAAGCCGACTTCCTATGAAGAATTTATTCAGAATTTAGAATCAATTATTGATTCGTATTATATAACGTCACTTGTTGATGTAGAATATCAGCCGAATATCAAAATCATTGTGGAAAACGTTCCTTTAAATACGGAATTAATCACATGGGGATACTCAGAAATTATGGAAAGACTTTTAGAAGAAGAAAAAAATGCTTTCAATCTTTCAAAGGGTTTAATCTCAGTAGACCGGAACAAATACAAAAAAGCAAAAGAAGAAGAAAAAAGGAAATTTATAGAAAAATATGAAAGTAGGTAAAAAATGAAATTATTAATTATATTCACAATCTTAACAATTATAAACGTTATCGCATCAACAATAAAATCACTTCTCACCGTAAATGGTGGGAAGTGGTTGGCATCAATAAGTTCTGCGGTCTATTACGGCTATTATAACATTGTTTTGATATACACCGTAGCAGACTTCCCGATGTGGCAAAAAGTCGCTGTAACAGCCGCTTGTAACGTTATAGGTGTATTCCTTGTTAAATGGTGTGAAGAACGCGCGGAAAAAACAAAACTCTGGAAAGTTGAGGCTACGTGTAAGTGGAATGAGGCGGGCGCGCTTATAGAAGAATGTGAAAATAAAGATTTATCATTTAATTATATTGATGTAAATAAATATATTATTTTCAACTTCTATTGCGCTACGAAAGAGGAAAGCGCACAAGTGAAAGAAGTATTGAAGAAATATGGAACTGTAAAATATTTTGTTTCTGAATCAAAAAACTTATAAAAATATCTTGACATTGTTCCCCTATTGTATTAATATATAATTACAAAAGGGGAACAATGAAGAAAAGAAAGGAAAGTAAAAAATGTTAGGATTTATTGCGGCAGGTTTAATACTTACGGTTTCGGTCGGCGCGTTCTTTGCGCTAATATTGACAATGAAGTTAGAAGGAAAAACAAGAATTATAATTGCTGTTATTCTTGCTTTTGTAATAGGTTTTGGACTTTTAAAGATATTAATGCTTAACGCAGAAAAAGAAAACGAAGAATGGAACAATGGTATTTGTATCAAATGTGGTGGAAAATATGAATTTCAAAGTAGTTCATATAGAAGGCATTCAAATGATGAATATTATTATACTTGTAAAAACTGTGGCTACACAATAGAATTAAGCAGTTTAAGAAATAGTTAAAAAAATATCTTGACACAAGAGAAAAGAAGTAATATAATAACATTGTAAGGGCGCGACAGCAAAACGCGCCCCAGTAAATAAAAGGAAGGAAGAAAAAATGAAAAACACATTTGAATACGCAAAGATAAAAGAAGAAAAAATGAAAAAAAAGAAATGTTTTAGATTTAAACATGGAAGATGGGAATGTAATTATTTTTTAGTTCCTTTGATTCCTATAGTTGCAACTTATGAAAAGATTAATAAATTTTATAATAACAGACTTACTTGGAGTGAGAAAAAAGCCACTAAAGTATTAAATAGTATCTTACCTAAAATCCTTTGGTACGATTCTAAAAACGATGTATACAGTTATGACACAGGCTGTAGAACATGGATTTTTGTAGATAATGCACCTTTAATATATCGGTCATGGACAAAGAAATATCGCGAATATTTAGAACACTATCTGATAGATAATTACGAAAATCCATTATATAACAAGTCTATTGAAGATGATTATATAATTTTTAGTGAAAAGACAAAATAATATCTTGATGCAAAAGAAAGAAGGTATATGGGCGCGACAGCAAAACGCGCCCAGTAAATAAAAGGAAGGTAAAAAGATGGCACATAATTGGAAGTGGTACGTTAAAAATAATGATTTTGAAGGCTGTTTAGAAAGATTCAATGCAGCAAATAAAGGTTGGAAGAAACATTGGTTTAGTGTTTTAGAAGATATATATAATAATTGTAAAGAATGGTCAAAAAAATATATTCTTGACCCTGTAGAGATGGTAGTTATAACCATTTCAGATTGTATTAAAAAGACAACTAAAAAAGTGCAGAATCTTGTAAATGGTGCGAATAGCCATACATATTTAATAAATATGTATGATGAAGAGGATAATTTGGTTTTTACAAAAATTGGTAAAGCTGACAATATTAATAAAAGATTCAACGCTCTTGAGCGTCAGTATTACGCTACACAAGACATACAAATTGCGCGTATTGAGCCAGTCCATGTATTTAACGTCAAGAATGACGACCTTGCGCAAGTGCTTGAAAGTTTCATCAGAAATCTATTCCGCAAAACGCGCGACTTTATTCCAAACGATAGATTTAAACCCTTTACACCATCAGAAGAGGAATGGAAAGAAATGGAAAGATATTATAAATTAGTTTGCGCAGAATGATAAAAAAGGTTTGACAAAAGCCTTAATATATTATATAATTAAGATACAAAAGGGGAACAAAAGAAAGAAGGTAAAACATGAAAACAACAGCAAGAGGAATAATAAGACGTTTTGATGACTTAGGCAGAATTGTAATTCCTAAAGAAATCCGCCGTAAATTTAAAATCAACGCGGGCGAGCCAGTTGGAATATATATAACTGAAGAGGGCATATTATTAAAGCCTTACAATCCCGAATCAAAAAGTAAGTTTTAAAAAATAATTTAAAAAGGGGATTGACAAAACTCAATCCCCATGATATACTCATTTTAAGTAGAACGTCTGCGAACAAACAGGTGTTCTTTTTATTTTTGGCGCGAACAGATATTCGGAAAAAACTTTATTGCTTTACTGCGCTAAAGTGTTTAAAATGTTAATAGTTGCGCTTTAGCCCAGTAAAGTGATAAAGTAGTTGAATTGTAAAATATTGCGCTTTAGTAGTTTAGCGCTTTAGCGCGATAAAGTAGTTGAATTGTGAACTGGTCGTCGGCGGAGCAGACGACCAGAATTTTCCATTTAACCCGTCCTGCCAATTTTTTCCAGCAAAACCCCCATAGCGCGAGCCCCTAGAATCCGCCCGAAACCAAGCATAGCGCGCACGGGCCCCATAGCGCGCAGACAAAAAACCCGGTTCGCTTCGCTCACACAAATGGCGCGAAAGCAAGCCACATAGCGAGCACCTCTATTTCTTGGCGCGGAATCAACCGCGGCGCACAAACCAAGCAACCCGGTAGCGTGAGCAAGCCACCAGTGCGGAGCGCTATCCTGAGCTTTTTCTCAGAAAGCCCTTTGAATCACACGCAAGAGGAAAGAAAAAAAAGAATCGCGCGAACCGCAGTAAAACTTGACAATCACAAAAATTTTATAATGTCAACTGCGGGCTTACAGTAAAATCCGCGTTTTCTTTTTATTATAACATAAAAAATAAAGGAAAGCAATTAGCGCTTTCCTTCATTTTCTTCTTCAAGTTTTTGTAGTTTGCGCGCAAGCTTGTTCTCATCCTTTTGTTTTTGCTTTTGAATATTTAATTCTATTTCATGGGCAGTCAAAGGCTCTTGATCTATCTTAGGTAAGGTTCTAGGTATAAAGCACCACTTTTCGGCGAATTTGCAAACCGCGTTAAAATATTTTTCTTCCTCTTGTGCTTTGATAATATTACCAGTTTCTTCCCAAGAAAAATGTCCATTACAATATAATAACACAACTTGTTTTCTATCTACAAAATTAGACTTAAATTGCTCGCGCAAACATTCTTTCCAGAAATCGAGCGCATTTACCTCATTCTCATTTATATCTTTTAGATATTCATATTTACCATCAGTCTTCATCCAAACCCAAGCGGTATCATCCCAATGCTTATTATAATCTTCATTAATAATAGTTCCATACTTGCGCGCAGCCGTAGAAGTCTTATGCTCCCACCTGTCGCGCACATCTTTTCTAGATCTTGCTATATTAGCCGCGGTATTATGAGGAAAATCCTTAAGTTCTTCTGCAAGACTTTCACGATAATCTTTATCCATCTCTTGCTTGCGTTTATCGTTATAGCGGACATATTCTGAGGTATCAAACTCTTCTTTGAGAATGATGTCACCACCTCGCGCCTTTTCGATATATTCAAAGTCAAAGTAAGATAACCAGTATGCAGAATAATCATCCCATTTGCGACTTATTGTTCTTCTATTTTCACCTAAAAAAGAGCAAAACTTAGTTATAGAATATTTGTTTGGAGATATAATCATTATAACACATCCTTTCTTTCAATATCTCTCATATTATATAAAAAATCAGTAACAAACATTCTAATAAAATGTCCTGAACAGTGAAATATGGCTTATAACAGTTTTTCTGAGCTTTTGGTCAAAAAATCTGAAGCCTGACGTCGCATGACCGCCGTAGGCGCGAGCGATAGCGAGCCATCTATCTTTTAAGAATTTTGAGTTTTGTTGTAGTCTGAGAAAAAAAAATGAGCAGAAAATTCCACGTCTTTATAAAGAGGATTTTCTGCTCATTTTTTTTTCTCAGCCGTGGTTTTGATTTCGTCCTAGAATCTGTTCCTTGGTTTTGAATTGAAAATTTGATTTGCTCCTTGAGGTTGTTTTTAAAATGAAAATTGTGATTGCCCTCCGGGCAATCATTTTTTTAAAATGAAATTTATTGTCGTTCCGTATTCTGGCATAGAGGGGGTGTAACTAGGGTTTATAAACCCCCAGTAAAAAAATCCCTATTTTTTGCATAGTAAAAGTGATGTGGTTGCTATTTATAGCAACCACGCAACCATATCACTCTTACCATGCTCCTTGTGATTGCTGCGGAGCAGCTATCACCCCTTTCTTCTCCCTCAGCGGCATTAACATAGGATACTTTCCAGTGTAATGTCTAAACTCATTCTTTGCAGCAATATATCGAGATAACTGTCCTTGTTTCATAGCTTCTAAACTTAATTCTCCCTCTTGATACATCTCTAATTCTAATGCTTCTTCTTCTAAATTCTCAGAACATTTCCACAATCTATAAAATAAATCTATTTCTTCATCTTCTAAATTAACTCTTTCTGGAATTCCATCCTCATTATATACTATCGCGCGCCACTTGCGCTTTGCCTTATTAATATCGTAATGATTCTTCAAGGAACTGCGCGCTTGCCCCTGACAAGTTCTTCGCGCATATTCATAAGGATTACCATCTTTATAATATATGTGATCTCCTATCTCGGATCCATTTACATATGCGCCATTTTCTTTTATATACTTATCTACTGTTTCGTCTACATATTCCATCACCTTTTCTATTTGATACTTGCGCAAACCCATTCCTTCCGGTATTTCATCTTCTAAAATCTCTTTTATTTTAAAATACCATCTGTTACTATTCTTTTTCTTTTGATAATATTCATAATCAAAATAATTTTTAAATAATTCTAAATAGCGTTCTTTGTTTTTAGAAAAAGTCATAGAACCAATTTTTAAAATTTTTAAAAAAGCTGTAGTTGAATACTCTTTATTCAACTCTATTTCATTAATAAGATTCATAAAAGAATCACCTCTCTTTCATATGTTATAAAAAATCTTATCAATAACTTATTATTTTTCGCCCAAAATCTTTTCAAGACCAAACTCTAGTTTAACGCCCGAATAGTGAAAAAAGTAAATATACTTATTTTTATTGAAATGTAAACTTCGACGGACTCGTAATATTCTTTATGAATCCGTCGAAGTTTACATTCTTATTCATATCTGCGATTTAACTACTTTCACTGCGCGGTCGTGATAGCTACTCCGTAGCGATCACACGTCCAATCCTTATAAAGCGTAGCTTTCACTATAAGACGTGTGATAGCTGCTTCGCAGCAATCACAAAAAACTTCTTCCCTTTTAAAATAATGTGATTGCTGTTAAACAGCAATCATAATAATCATATTCAAATTCTCAAAAAAATTTGTTATAATAATTATAGAAAGTGTGATTGCTATTGCATAGCAATCACGAAATTTAAAGAGAATACATAACGAAAGGACATTTTGTATGATGAATAACATTACATTTACAAACCTCCAGCAGATAGCGCTTTTAGTTCTTACAAAAACAGTAACAACAAGTGATTGCTGCGAAGCAGACAATCACAAAACCGAGCACGTTATGACTTGTGACGCGCTCTTGCATAGCGGTATTATATTTATAGACGAGAACGATTTACCTATGTCTTCAGTTCCTAAAGCTATCGCGCAAACAGCAATAAGCTTTTATGGCTACAATAACGAAACTTTCAATAGCACATTAATAGAATCATTCGCGGCAGTTGCTAATATGTCACGAGATGAATTCTATTTAACACAGATACTCCATTATCTTACAACTTATGGAACTAACTTTACTACTCCATTTACAGTGGGCGCGCGCACATTTACTCCAGAAGAAACAAAAGCGCTCAAAATAACTATCATACGCGCGGAATCAGCTTCAAGATCTTTGGAGAGGATTAATGAACTTTTCGCAACTACTGTCGCGCCAAAGGCTCAGAACATTCACTATTATCGCGCTCTTGCGCCTTTAACAACAATCGCGCCGGAAGAAGTAAAGTCCAGAGAATTAATGATAATGATGTGCGCGGAACGCGGTATAAAACCTTCTGACCCAGAGACGCTCTTCAGATATCTGGTGTATTGCGCGACTAAGGAAACGCTTATTATTAAAAATAAGAATCTTATTAGTATAATAAAGCGTGCAGCGCGCAATAATATAGAACTTATCAATTCTCTTACAGAAGATGAAATGAAAGCGCTCGCTTCTATCTTCTACAGATATAAGCCTTTATTCCTTGCGTTCAAGACACCGGAGACCGCGAGCGTTATCAATAAGATACGTAGGCTTGCCGTTAAGTACCATAAGCCGCAGTCCGCGAATACCATCAAGAACTTTGTAAACTTAAGCTCAAAAGAACAGGCAGCAATAATCGCGCGCGCAACCAACAGAGAACTGATAAAGCTTAAAAACGCGCTTGCAATACCTTCATGCACTCGTGTAATCCAGATCCGCAATGGAAAGATATGGGTTAAAGAAGAAGAAAAAGAAGGAAAAGTTTCCCTCGGAAGTCTTTTAGATAAAATTCGCGCGGCTAGTGCAATTGACATTGAACTGCGCAAGAGGTTAAAGAACTATAGAGGAATGACTGTCTATATACCGCGCGGAATCAGCTATGCGGTCCCATACTCAGAGAAACAGTTCTCAGGTACAATTCCATGGGGAACAGCTATATGCGCAACTGATAAAGAAAACGCATTTACCATAGGCGTTCATTGGGTTAATGATCCAGATGAATCCGGTTGTGACTTAGACTTACATGCGCATACTCCTACTAGACGCTTTGGTTGGAATAATTATTATATATCTGAAGATGGTGAAATCATCTACTCTGGAGATATGACAAACGCGCCAGCGCCTAAAGGAGCAGCGGAATCATTCTATATCAATAATATAAATGAACCAGTTATATTAACTCTTAATGCTTTTAGAGCGAATAAAAACAAACAGTTCCAGTTCTTTATGACAGAGGGTAAGGATGATGAGATGCGCGAGCGTGCGACTTTTGACTCCTCAAAACTCATAAGCGCGCCACTTCCACTTGCTTTTGCAGATAAGAATTCATTGTCACTCGGCATATTTAATAATAAGACTTTCTATGTTTATGGCGGAAATGTTGCTGAAGGTGCAATACCTTCGCGCGATTACCCAAAGTTTATAGAAGCATTATTAAATCGTATGTCTAGCACATATAGATTTGAAGCTCTTGCATCAGCTCTTAAGATAAACATAGTACATGAAGTTCCTAAAGATACACCGTTCTTAGACCTTTCTCCGGAAGCGCTCACAGTAAACACTTTACTGGATTTTGTCGACGGGAATCTTGATAAATTACAGTTCTCTACTATTGCATAATTTAATGATTTTCGCCTCGGATTTCATTAATAGATTTTAAGAAAGTCCCTAGTAAAGGGGACTTTTTTATTATAACATATAAAGGAGAGTTAAGCAATGCGTTATGTTCTTAAAAATAAAAATATTTCCGATAAAGGAACATTTGAATTTTACAAAGGATTATTAAATATGGAATTAAATAAACATGAATTTAAAATATTAACAATGGTTTTAGCATTAAAGAATGATAATAAAATATATAGCGGCAAACTTGCAAATATGTGTGAATTCTTAAATATAGGTAAAAATAGTAAGAATAATAAAAACATTAAAGAAACTATAAACGATTTAAGTGAAAAAGGCTTATTGGTTTATTATGTTAATGGTTATACTTGGACATTAATATTTAAAGATTCTGCACTGGAAAATAAAGAAATTTTACAGTTAGATAAGGCTTGGCTTGATACTGTAAGATTGTTTAGAACAGATGAAAATAATAGCGTAGATTGGAGCAATTTATTAAAGGTGTTTATATTTTTATTTAGTAATAATAATAAAGTATTTACAATAGAAGAAATAAGCAGAGTAACAAATTTAAGTAAAGATATAATTAAAAAGGCGCTTGCAGCTATAAAAGAAATTAATGCGGCAGGCGGTTTTGGTTGCGGTTTTACTATAGAGCGCAAATATTATAATAATCATACTTTTTCTGAAAAACCACAAAGTTTCTATCTTTATAAATATGAGGATATTAATAGAGAAATTGTCTATATAGGACAGACAATTTCTTTAACACAAAGAATTCAGCAGCATACTCAAGATAAATTACAAGATTTTTCTGGAATAGTTTATTATGTAGAATGTGGTTCTAAAGAGGAAATGGATTTTTTAGAAAAAGTTTTAATAAACTATTATAAGCCAAAATTTAATGTAATTCATAAAGATAGAAATGATTTAACTACAAAACTTATTAATATAAATTTAAACTGGCAATTTTATACAAAAATAACAGACTAACCCTCTAAAATCTCAAAATTCAAAAACAATAAAATTTTTGATATAATATTATTAAAGATAAGGAAAGGAAATAAAGAAAAATGATGACAGCAACAGAATTAAGAAAGAAAATAACTGCGCGACCGCGTTTAAAAATGGATGATGTTGTAGATTTCTACGAAGATTTGGAAGAATGGTTAATAAGTGTCGCAACTAAAAATTATACATGGGGAAACACTTTCTTCTCTTGTCCAAAAAGTAATTTTAATTCTATGAATGAATTTGAGCGTGCTTGTGAATTAGATTTACTATCGCCACTTAAAAACTTAGGTTATGATATTAGAACTAAATACTTTGTCGGTATTAATGAAGAATGGACTATATCTATATGGTTAGGATGGGAGGATAAAGAATGCTAAAATTAATTCGTCAAGAACTAATAGATAAAATATTTGAAGCTATTGCAAAAGGAATTGAAGAAAAATTATTTCCAGTTACTTTTGCTTTTGGTTTTGAAACTTCAGACTATGAGGACGAATGGCGCGAATGCTGCAAAGCACTAATGCGCCAGGTCATAGCGCCGCTGCTTGAAAAATATGAGTTAAGTAATGTAGCTTTCTATGATGATTTAAGCTTTGAGTTTACAATAGAAGAAAGAAGGGAGACTTTTATTTAATGAGTTATAATATTATGAACAAAGAGGATGAGCCGGGTCAGTTCCCGTGCAAAAGTGAATCAGTTATACAGGAAATGTTTAAGACCACTTCTGAAAACACAGAAGAATTACAGCATTTAACGGAAAGTTGCAAATACAATAGAGAAAAAGTTGAAGAAATTATAAAACATTTAGAAACAGAAACCGCGCGAGTCAGCAGATGCTATGACGAAACAATGGACACTGTTGATATGTATTTTGAAGAAGTTACCGATACATTAAATACTATGCAGAAAGTTAATGACGCGCAACTGGAAGATATAGATAAAGAAATAGCGGAAGCGCGCAAGATGCAGCTCAGAACACATATAGTTTGCGCCATTGCTATGATTTCTTCTATTGCAAGTATAGTTTTAACGATAATATTAGAGTAGCGGAAGGAAAAAATATGGAAGCTTTACAGAAAGAATTAACTAAATATTTTAGGGAAAGAATTGACGCGGCTATGAAAAAAGAAATTGCCAATCGCGCGACTACTGAATATAAATTTCACGAAGTCTATACTTGTTATTTACCCCATGATGATATTTATAAAGGAGAAGACCCATTGCAGCGTGCAATTATAAAAGCTATAAATGAAGTAATAGAAGAGTGGCATATTAATGATTATGATGTAGAACCTTTTCAAACAGGTGATTGTTATGGAGTATACTGGAACTAATGATAACAGGAGCGATATAATGATTAATTTAATTACAAAAGAAGAACTGATAGATAAGTCACCAAGCGCTTCTTATGAGCGCGCAGTAGAAAATGCGCAGGACATAATTCTTAAAAACATTAATGCTTATTTGCTTTTTCTCCTTACTAAGCGTCCACAGGTTCTCGAAAATTTTGATGGCGCTGTTGTAATAAAAAGACATAGAGTTGAAAAGAATAAGGCTGCGCGTAATATAATTACAGTTGCTTGCGAGCGCGCTCTTAAAAAGATCCTTGAAGCAGGATATAATGCCAAGTATGAAGTTAAAAGAGCGAAAACCAACGCCGGCGCGATTTATGAAGATAGAATTACTATTTACTGGAATGACGCAGCAGATAAGATTTATAATATGATTTAAGTGGAGGAGAAATAAATGACTAATAGAGAAATTTTTACTAAAATTTTTAATAATCCTACTTTTAAGGACCACTCCTGCTCACGCTCTTGTAATATGTTAGTGCCTTGCGCATCTTGCGACTGGTGGAACGAAGAATATGCCGATTCAGAAGAAAAGAAGCCACCTTTTAAGATATTTATTAGTCAACCTATGAAAGGTAGAACCTATGAAGAAGTTATGCAAGAGCGAAATAGAATAATGGCAAAATGGACAAATGCTTCTGTTAAATTTATTAATTCTTTCTTTCGCGAACCCGGTAAAAATTTTACAGACTCACTTGGTAAATCTATATCTTTAATGAGTGAAGCAGACTTGGTCGTATTCGCGCCGGGATGGGAAAACGCGCGCGGATGTAGGATTGAGCACGAAGTGGCTAAAGAATATGGAATACAGGTTTCTTACTTTGTTTAATTAAGAAAGGTTTAGAATATAATAAAGAAGGTATGTAAAATTATAGCTGGCATTTTTATTATTCTTATAGTTATTGGTATATTAGGCTTATGTTTGTTTAAAGACGATTCATCTACAAATACTACCTCTATTTCTATTGCAGAAGAAGAATCTGTAGTTCCACAGGAGTATACTAATGCTTTAGAGAAAGCTGAAATCTATTCAGATTTTATGCATATGTCTAAAAGTAAGATATATGAACAACTTACTTCTGAGTATGGTGAAAATTTTCCATCTGATGCTGCACAATATGCTATAGATAATTTAAAAGCTGATTATAATGCTAATGCTCTTGCAAAAGCGAAAGATTATTATGAACAGATGCATATGTCAAAACAGGGTATTTATGACCAGCTTGTTTCTGAATATGGCGAAGCTTTTACGACTGAAGAAGCTCAGTATGCAGTAGATAATTTATAATTGTAAATTCTGCTGTCTTGGGCGCGTTACTATAATCTACTGAATAGATTTTTTATATTATATGAAATATATTCGTTGCAAAGGATATGTTTTAGTGCTTTAATTTAATTATACTACTCAATTACATTTAAACTTTTTTTCCGAGGAGAGAATATCTTAGCGCAAAGATATTCTCTTTTTTTAAATGTAATTGATAACACTTAAAACTTTTTAAATTAAAGTAAAGGAGAAATAGTTAATGTCGTATAAAAACAAGTATAAATTAAATAAAGAACATGACAAAAATATTCAAGCGAGAACCTTTAATATGGAAAAAGATTCTCCATTTTTACATTATCAAACAGATGATTTACTCTTTGGAGAATTAAATGCAATTTGTTCTTATAGCGATGAAATAGATATAGGAATACCCTGTCATCTATATGTTCTAAAATCAGATTTTAGAGAATTTAGACAAATGTTTTCTAAAAAAATAGGAGTAGATGAAAAAACTGTTAGCAACCATTTAAAACATTTAATAGAGAAAAAAATGGTTATAGAATTTTCAACTATATATAATGGGCAAAGAAAAAAATGTCTTGGAATTCCTGATGTTCCAGAAGATATAACTTCTATTACCATACCTCTTGCAAAAATAAAAAATTTTCCTTTACAGGAAAAGCACAGCTTTCGTATTTATTTATATTTACTAAATAAATATAGAAATAATGAAATAAATTTTACTTATAAGGAAATAGCCTCTGCAATGGGATATGAAGCTACCGATAAAGGTACAACTATAGATAAAATTTCTATAGTATTACAAAAATTACAACAAGAAAAAATTATGGAGTGGACAGAATTTTATCGTGTGTATAATAATCATCCTATTCCTTATAAAAAAATTCTTTCAGCAGACCTTTCTAAAATAAAAACAAAAAACTTCAAAAAAGAATCAGTTAAAAAATTTAATAATCAAGATAATAAAGAAGAAGAAAATAAAAAAACTACACCAAAACTTATAAAAGGTTTTTATCTTTATAAATACGAAAATCTTGATAAAGAAATTGTCTATATCGGACAAACAATTTCTTTATCACAAAGAATTCGACAACACACTCAAGACAAATTACAAAATTTTTCTGGTATAATTTATTATGTAGAATGTGGGTCTAAAGAAGAGATGGACTTTTTGGAAAAGGTCTTAATAAATTATTATAAACCAAAATTTAACATAATCCACAAGGAGAGGAAAGATTTGATGGTAAATCTGATAAATCTAGATTTAAATTGGCAATTCTATAAGGAAGTGTAATTACACTTCCTTTTTTTTTATACCTTTTTATAATAAAAATTAAACAATATATTTTACTTTTATTAAAAATTTTGGTCTATTCAGTACTATACAGCAAATTCCATATCACGAATACTCAAAATCTTTTTGCAAGAATCCAAAGGAATAGTATAGCTGCTACGCAGTAAAAATAGGTCCGCGCCTTGCAAGGCGCCCCAGCTACAGACGAATCCGACCGCGCCCATTATTTTGCTGCAAGCGCGCGGCACATTTTTAAAAATTTTTAAAATTTATGATAAAATATAAATGTAAACAAAAGAAAAAGTCAAATGACTAAAAAATAAAGAGCGTCTGAGGAGGAAGTTTAATATGAGTTGGAAAACTAAATACTGCGAAGCTCTTGCGCTTGTGCCTTATGCAATAGATAAAGACGTAAATGAAGTAAACCTTTGTGAAGAAACACTTTGTAAGGATTGTGTATTCCAAAATTTTGCTCATTGTGATGCAGTTAATCGCGCGAACTATTATGAAGAACATTTTGATGAAATATTTTCAAAGAAAATAAATAGAACGCGCCCAGCGGTTGGGGTTACTGAAGATAGCCACATAGGCGGTTGTAGTGATATGGATTGCTATGAATGTATCTTTAGGTTTTCAGGCGAATGTAGTATTATGGCTGAAGAATTTATATGGGAGAAAATAAATGAAGAAAATAGAGAATCCACAGATATTGAATAGAATTTTTAAACTACTACAGAAAGAATTAGGTGTAGATGCAAAGACTAATCAGCCTTTTCTCTGGTGTCGATAAAGAGATAGAGTGCGATGATTGCGCGTTTGAAGATTCTTATTTCTGTTGTACGCCTACGTTAATAGTTTGGTTAGAGGAGGAGATATAATGACAAGATTTGAGAGAGACAAAGATATAATACTTGATATATTAGCAGAAAATACTGGTGTAGGTATTGGAGATAATAGAATATATTATTGTAATGAAATTAATTGTGAAGATTGTTTAATGGAACCTATTTGTCGTGAACCTCATAGTGTCTTAGCAATGCATAAATGGATAGAAGAGAATTTTGAGAAGTGGAATGAAGATATTGTAGATTATATCTATGATACAATAGCAGTAGACGCACGGGACAAAGACTATACCGA
>CAMGAZ010000002.1 GCA_946008205.1 uncultured Clostridium sp.
CTACTTCTGTTTTCCCATAGCCAACATCTCCGCATAAAAGTCTATCCATTGGTTTACTAGATTCCATATCCTTCTTTACTTCTTCAATACATCTTAACTGGTCATCTGTTTCCTGATATGGAAAATTATCCTCAAATTGTTTTTGCCATGGTGTATCTTTGCCAAACATAAAGCCCTTGGCATTCTGTCTTCTTGCATATAGCTCTATTAAGTCCCTTGCAACTTCTTTTAAATTGTTCTTTACTCTCGCCTTTGTGTGTTCCCACTCTTTACTTCCTAGTCGATTTAGTTTAGGTTCGCCATCACCACCACCAACATATTTTCTAATATTATCCAGCATTTCTGTTGGCACGTATAATACATCATCATTTTTATATTTTACTTTTATATAGTCTTTGGTAACCCCATCGGCTGTAGTAATTGTATTTACTCCAATATATATACCAATACCTTGGGTTTTATGTACCACATAATCCCCCGCTCTTAAATCTGCAAAAACGACCTTCTCACCTTGTTTAAAACTATCAGTATGTTTTCTCTTTTTAGGTTCACTTGCGATAAATTCGTCTCCTGTTATTACAAGCAAATTCAAATCATAATTTTCAAATCCTGATGATAAACTTCCATTTGATATTACTACAATTTTGTTATCTAAGTAACTCTCTATCGAGTTAGTGTATATCTTCTCTTCTAAGTATTAAAATTTTTCAAAATATTTAAACTTAATTTCTTCTTGCTCTAGCAAAGATTCAATTTTCTTTGCTCCAGCATCATTTCCAGCTAATACAATTACCTTTTTTTGAGCTTCTAACGCCTTCTTTACTTCTGTTGTTAAAATGTTAAGTTCACTTTTAAAGAAGTGCATATCTCTATATTTAAAGTTAAGCACATTAGATGAAAATTTTGTGCTTTTCTTATTGTCAAATAAGTCTGTTTCATATAAATAGATAAGTTCATTATTTGTACAATTCTCTATATCTATTTTTGAAATGTTACTTATTGAATCTGGAATAGCTCTATCTTTTTCTAAAAGTGTTTCTATAAGCTGATTATTGTCATTAACAATATTTTCTTGCCTTACATTTATTTTATCTATATCATCAAAAAATATTAAATATTTTTCATTTATATATTCCAAGAATGTTGATTGTACGTCGTAAAAGCTATTGAAGTATTTATCTATTTTATTTATGTAATTACCTGTTTTTATAAGTTCTATGTCTTCTTGTATATTTTGTGCACTTTCTCCACTGGCATTATTTAATCTATTTTCTATCTTTTTGCAAATATCGTCTACATTTTTTGTCACTATTAATTCATGTGATGGATAAATTCTTGCGTCATCTAACTTCTTGTTTGACCTTTGGGATGTAATGCTGAAACTTCTTATTGAGTCTACTTCATCTCCCCAGAATTCAATTCTTGTTCCCTGAGTTTTGGTTGTTCCTATGTCTAAAATTCCACCTCTTACACTAAATTGTCCTTTTCCATCAACAATGTCCGCTCTCTCATATCCCAAATGTACTAATTTTTGTTTTAAATCCTCTAAATCGAAATTCTTTCCAACTTTGAATTCTAATACAGTTTGATAAATTTCATTTTTCGAAATCATCTTTTGCATTAAAGCCTCTATAGTCGTTACAATTATAAGGTTTTCTTTTGACTTCTTAGATGATTTTTCTTGCTCATAAATTCTATTTAGGGTTTCTATTCTCTCATATGGTAAATCTTTACTTTCTGCAACATAATCATATGAAGCAATTTCTCTTTTAGGAAAATATACTACATTATTTGTAAAATATTTTAAGTCTTTAGCTAGCCTTCTTGCTTGTAACTCATTATATGTTACAATGCACATGTTTCTATTAGAATATTGTCTTGTTGCCTCTAATAATTGTATTTTCCCAACGCTAGATAAGCCCGATAATACTATCGGACTTATTTTATTTTCTATATCTAGCACATACTCTTTAAATTTTGGTAAATTTCCAAGTTCTTTAATTAGAATATTCATACTATTCCTCTTTTATTTTTTCTAAGGCTTTTGCTATTTGGTCAGGGCATGAAGTTCCCTTCATTCCACATTTTATTCCTTTTAATCTTGATATAACATCATCTATAGTCATACCTTTTACCAAACTTGATATTCCTTTTAAATTACCATTGCAACCATTTGCTACTTGTAGATTTTTTATTATATTGTTCTCTACTTCTATTATTATTTCAGTTGAGCAAACTCCCTGTGGTCTATATCTATATTCCATATTATTACTTCCTTAGTCTAAATTTTACCATATAATAATACTACAAAAATGGCTAAAAATCAATAGTTTTAAAATACGATATTTGATTTTTCTTCCATTTCGTGCTATAATAGGTTTATTGAGAGTGTTGTGTCTCTCATGTAGAATCAGGAGGTTTGTTTATGACAGATTTACACAAAGAAAAATTCCTAATGAATGTTGATGGCGTTGTACGGGAGGTCTTTTTAGAGGTAACCGAGCCCTTGCCAACAAAGATTCACCCAAAAAGGACAGGAAGCGTTATCTCTTTAAGACTGTTACTTACAGAAGCCGATAAGGATATACCTAATCATCCTCGGCATTTTAGGCAGATTTTAGATCCTAGAATTAAAGTTAATAGAGAGTTGTGCCATGTAACACCTTGTATTGACATATCAGGCGATTCAGATTGGTTTGAGTTTGTCTATTTTGTTTTTGATTATGCTTATGGGCTTGAACTGTACGATGCCCTTTGTGACAATCTTTCCAAACGGGCTATATAGCCTCTCCAAAAAAGCAAGTGCTGCTTAGCACTTGTTTTTTATTTTCTACTATTATTTGATTTTTAGCGATTTTCATGCTATAATACATGTATTGGGTTACCCAATTAGAAATAGGAGATTTTATGACAGAACAAACTTTTCAAAAAATCGATGATAGAAAGGAAATTGGTGGAAAAAACCGGCATATTACACTTGAATATAGTGGTGTAAAACCAAGTGATATTCCCCTCCCAAATACGTGGTGGCTGATATTACTAAGTATATCAATTGATTCTGATGGTCCTATTGCCTCAGAGCAGTTTCACGTTATTCAAGAGCAGTATATGCCAAAGCTAGAAATTGATGGTTCAAAATGTAACGTACTCACTGGTATTGACAGGTCTGAAAAGTCAAATACATTTAAAGCTTGTTTCTTCGTATCCGATTTTGACTATGGATTAGGACTGTTTAGTCAGATTAAGTCTAAACTTTTTTGACTAGAGTCTCCAAAAAGACCAAGTGCATATTAGCACTCGGTCTTATTATTTTTTGTATCTTCTTTCCACCTGTCTATTTTTATTTCTCTATATTTGTCCATTACATCTCTATATTTAGAATATTCATCTTCCCATATCATTGAAGGTACCTTTTCAAAAGCATCTGACATTTTTTCTGCTTCTCGTAGGAATATTATTTTTTCCTGTGGTGACATTTTATTGTATTTTTGCGAAAAAATATACAATTTATCTAAATCTTCATTTGCCTTTATAAAAGACCAAAAATCTTTTACTTCCATTCCTGCCATTTTGATTTGCATTATAGCAAATATAACTAATGACACTATAATGATTATTAGTATTACAATAACTGCAAATGCTTCCAATTTTCTCTTCCTTCCTTTGATATTTACGATGCTTTATTTTAAAACAATTATTGTTCATTAAATATTGCTTCGAATTCTTCTCCTGTTATTTTCTCTTTTTCTAATAGAACTTTTGCTACAGCATGTAATTTATCTTCATGCGTTTTTAATATTTCTATTGCTTTATTATAACATGTGTCTATTATTTTTTTCATTTCTTCATCTATTATTCCGGCTGTTTCTTCAGAATATGTTTTTTCCTGTGCGAAGTCTCTACCTAAGAATACTTCATTTTGATCAGAGCCTAAAGTTATTGTACCTAATCTTTGGCTCATACCATATTTAGTAACCATTGCATTAGCAATTTTGGTAGCTCTTTCTATATCGTTACTTGCACCTGTTGATATATCATCCAATATCAAAGCTTCTGAAGCTCTTCCACCTAATAAAGATATTATTTGTTCTATCATTTCTGTTTTTGACATGAATGATTTATCTTCTGTTGGCTGATACATTGTATATCCTCCAGCCATTCCTCTTGGAACTATTGATATTTCATGAACTGCGTCCTGTGTTGGCAAAAATCTACTTACAACTGCATGACCAGCTTCATGGTATGCAACTAGTTTCTTCTCTTTTTCACTTCTTACTCTAGTAGTCTTTTCTGGTCCCATTGTGACTTTAACCATTGCATCTTCGATTTCTCTTTCATGAATTTCTTTTAAATTTCTTCTTGCTGCGAGCAATGCTGCTTCATTTAAAATATTCTCTAAATCTGCTCCAGAAAATCCTGCTGTGTTCTTAGCTATTATTTTTAAATCAACGTCATCTGCTAATCTCTTTTGTCTAGCATGTACCTCAAGTATTTGTTCTCTTGCTCTTACGTCTGGAAGCGATACCACTATTTGTCTATCAAATCTTCCCGGTCTTAATAGGGCTTTATCTAGTACATCTGGTCTATTTGTTGCAGCTAGTACTATAACTCCTTCATTTGGAGCAAATCCATCCATTTCAACAAGTAATTGATTTAATGTTTGTTCTCTTTCGTCGTGTCCTCCTCCAAGGCCTGCTCCTCTTTGGCGACCAACAGCATCAATTTCATCGATAAATACTATACAAGGAGCCTTTTTCTTTGCTTCTTCGAATAAGTCTCTAACACGTGATGCACCAACACCAACAAACATTTCTACGAAATCTGAACCACTTATTATAAAGAATGGTACTCCTGCTTCTCCAGCTACTGCTTTTGCAAGTAGCGTTTTACCAGTTCCTGGTTGACCTACAAGTAATACTCCTTTTGGAATGTGTGCTCCCATCTCTGTGAACTTTGTTGGATTTTTTAAGAACTCTACGATTTCTTCTAGCTCTTCTTTCTCTTCGTCTACTCCTGCTACATCATCAAATGTAACTCTATTTTTATCAGTTGGATTTAAAACTCTAGCTTTGCTTTTCCCGAAAGTCATTGTTTTATTTCCACCTTGATTATTAGCTCCACTCATTAAAAAGAACCAGAATATTAAGAATATAACTAATATTCCTATTGGTGTTAATAGAGTTAAGAAAATTCCCCATACAGACTCAGATTTCTCTGTAACTGTTATTTGTCCAGTTTTCATGTCGTCTTGTAAATTATCCATTAAATTATCTACACTTGGAATATTTACTTTTTTCTCTATGTTATCATTTTTCAACTTAACATTTGCAGAATATCCGTCTGCCTCTAGTTCTATCTTTTCAACTTGCCCCGCTTCTATTTTTGATATTAAGTCGGAATATGCAAGCTTTGTATTTGAATTTTCTAAAATAGTAGATATTGCTACTACTAAAATTATTCCTATTATTAGCCATACAGCCAATGTTTTTAAACTGTTTTTCAAAGTTTCCTCCTTCTGCTAAAGCTATTTACATTCTTTAACATTTTATCTTTATATTATCCATCGTTTTACTCAGATATTTTGACTATATCATATTGTCGCCTTTATTTCAATACTTTCCGGCAAAGTTTATTATTACAAAATGATAACAAATTTGTCATTGCTACGGAAACTATTAGTTCTGCTCTTCAAAATATATTTTTTTATTTCGTACTGTTATTTTAAAATTTTTATTTGGCATTAAATACTTGTTTCCTATATTATTTCCACATAATGTTATAATATCCTCAACATGTTTCTTTTCTATTCCATTTGCACTTCCAAATATTTTTTTAGTAATATATAATATTAATCTAGTTTTTATAACATGTTCCAATGAATTAAATTTTTTTAAGTCCAAAATTATGCTTTCGCATTTTTCTTCTATAAGAATGTTAGAATAAGTATTATTTGTAACTTTTTCCATATATTCTTCTTCATTCAAAACAAGTTCCGATAATCTATCCATTGTTTCAATAATATTAGGATTAAATTCCTTTTGTATATATGGAATAAGTTCATTTCTTATTCTATTTCTTGTATATGTATTATCGTTATTAGATTTATCATATTTAGGATATAATTTATTGTCCTCGCAATATTGTTCAATTTCATTTCTTTTGCATTTGATTAGCGGTCTTATAAATTTGCCCTCTCTATATGGTTTAATTCCACATAGTCCAGAAATTCCACTGCCTCTTAATAAATGCATAAAAACAGTTTCTGCATTATCATTACAGTTATGCGCTATCGCTATTTTATTTGCATTAACTTTCTTCGAAACTTCTTCAAAAAAATTATATCTTTCCTTTCTTCCCGCTTCCTCAGTTCCGATTTTTTGCTTTTCAGCTATTTTTATTACATCTACAAATTTTATATAACATTCAATATTTTTACTTTTACAATAAGCTTTTACATATTCTGTTTCAGAATTTGCCTCTTCTCTAATCATATGATTTAAGTGTGCCACAACTATTTGCTTGATTTTTAATTGTTCCTTGAGATACACTAAATTATCCAGTAAGCACATTGAATCAGGTCCACCTGATACTGCTACTACAATAATATCATTTGGATCTATTAAATTGTATTTTTTTATCGTATTTAATATTGTTTCTCTTACCATTTAATTTCCTTACTCTCTATATTTATATAAATTAGCAAATTTTGTATACTGCCCAAGCCAAGCTAATTCTACTGTTCCTGTTGAACCAGCTCTTTGTTTAGCAATTATTACTTCTGCTATATTCTTCTTCTCTGAATCTTCGTTATAATAATCGTCCCTATATAAAAACATTACAATATCTGCATCTTGCTCGATAGAACCAGATTCACGTAAATCCGAAAGCATAGGCCTATGATCTGGCCTTGCTTCAACAGCTCTAGATAGCTGTGACAACGCTATTACTGGAACATCTATTTCTTTAGCAAGTATTTTTAACGATCTACTTATTTCTGCAATTTCTTGCTCTCTGCTGTTAGTTTTTCCACTCCCTTGTATCAGCTGTAAATAGTCAATTATTACAAGTCCAATATTTTTTTCTAATTTAAGTTTTCTACACTTCGCACGTATCTCCATAACAGATATTCCTGGGGTATCATCTACATAGATTTGTGCTTGTGATAGTTCTCCAGAAGTTTCTGCAAGTTTGCTTAATTCATCATCATTTAACTCACCAGTTCTAACGTGGTTGCTATCTACCAAAGCTTCACTACACAATATTCTGTTTCCAACCTGGTCTTTAGACATTTCTAAGCTAAATATTGCCACTGGTATATTGGCTCTAGTTGCTGCATAAGCTCCTATATTTAAAACAAATGCCGATTTTCCCATTGCTGGTCTTGCTGCTATTAGTATGAATTCTGAGCCATGTAATCCTGCTGTCATTCTATCAAGATCTATAAATCCAGTTGGCACTCCCGTTACATGCTGCTTTTGATTATATAGTTCTTCTAATTTTGCAAAAGATTCTACTAATATATCTTTAATTGCAGTATATCCTTTTTGACTTTTCCTTTGCATAACATCAAAAATTTTCTTCTCCGCAATGTCCATTACATCTTCTACATTTTCTGTTTGTTCATATCCCATGCTTAAAATTTCATTTGCTGTTTTTATTAGATTTCTAAGCATAGATTTTTCTTCTACAATTTTTATATATCTATCAACATTAGCTGTAGTTGGAACTTTATCCGGAAGCACAGCTATATATTCTAGTCCTCCAACTGCTTCTAACTTGTTCATAGACGAAAGTTCTGCTTTTAATGTGATAATATCTATTGGTTCAGCTCTATTGTATATGTTCAGTATTGCCTCATATATTATTTTATTATCTTCCCTGTAAAAATCTTCTGGTTTTAATGTTTCTATTGCAGAACTCACAGCGTCTTGATCTGTAAGCATACTTCCTATTACAGCTTGTTCTGCTTCAATATCTTGTGGTGGTACTTTACCTAATTCCATATTTTTTCCCTTTCTCACAGTGTTAATTTAGTTTGCAATTATATCAACTTTTAATTTCCCTATAACTCCTTCATATAACTTAATATCTACAGTAATCATTCCTAAATTTTTTACTGTGTCAGATAGGATAATTTTCTTTTTATCTATCTCTATATTATAGTCTCTTTTTAGTCCTTCAGATATTTCTTTACTCGTAACACCTCCAAAAATTTTACCGTTTTCGCCTGCTCTAACTTTGATTTTCAACATTATTCCTTTTAACTTTTTGGCTATCTCTTCGGCTTCTTTTTTCTCTGTATCTTTTCTAAACTGATTTGATTCTTGTTTCGCTTTTAATTTACTCATATTGGCATTGTTAGCCTCAACAGCTAATTTTTTAGGAAACAAATAATTCCTTGCATATCCGTCACTAGCTTCAATTACTTGATCTTTTTTTCCTACTCCTTTTATGTCACTTAATAAAATTACTTTCATAGTTTCCTTCCTTTCCATTTGCTTAACATATATTTTACTATTTTATTACTAATTTGTACACATCTTATACCCAATTTGTGAAAATTTTGTTAAAAAAGACACATCTATTCAAAATAGATATGTCTTTTGTTTATGATATTTCTGTAAAATATTCATTTATTCTATTTATTAGTTCTTGTTTTACCTCTTCTTGAGTCATGCCCTCAATCTGTGCTCCTGCTACAGTTATATGGCCGCCTCCTCCCAGCTTCTCTAATATTATCTGGACATTGATATCTCCAATTGACCTACCACTTATGCAAATTTTATTCTCCATTTTTCCTATTACAAACGATGCTGTAATATTGCTAATTGTTAGTAATTCATCCGCAGCTTTTGCACATGTTATATTTGCATCACTATCCTCTTTATCATATATAGAGATTGCTATTGTATCATCAATTATCTCTGCGTTTGCTACTATTTCAGAGATTTTATTATATGTCTTTAAATCACTTTGGAACCATTTTTTTACTTTTATAATGTCGACTCCGCATTTTCTTAAAAAAGCTGCCGCTTCAAAGGTTCTTACTCCTGTTTTAAAGGTGAAATTTTTAGTGTCCATCATAATTCCAGCATATAAAGCTTCTACTTCAAAAGTATCTAGCTTTATAGGTTTTTCTGCATATTCAATTAATTCTGTCACCAATTCACATGCAGATGAAGCATATACTTCGTGGAAAGTTAATATTGCATTTTCTATATAGTCAGTGCCTCTTCTATGGTGATCCACAACTGCAATCTTATCTGTTTTATTTAATAATTCTGGAGCTTCTACATAATTTTTCTTATCTGTATCAACTACTATTAACAAAGAGTCCTCATTTATTTCAGCTAGCGCTTCGTTTTTATTTATAAGAACATTTTCATATTTCTTTGTTTCTTTAAGATCTTTGATGAAATAATCCAAGCTTGTACCATTTGTTTCATTAACAATATATGCTTCTTTCCCTATTGTTGTAGCTATCCTATATATTCCCATACTTGCGCCCATAGCATCTATGTCGCTATTTGTATGTCCCATAATTATGACATTGCTTGCACCGTTAATTAATTCTTCTAGTGCTTGTGCAACGATTCTTGCTTTCACCCTAGTACGTTTTTCTACTTCTTGGGTTCTTCCTCCAAAGAAATAGTATTTTCCATTTTGTTTTATTATAGCCTGGTCTCCACCACGTCCAAGAGCTATGTCTATTACCGCTTTTGCTGATTTATATTCATCTAGGTTATTTTTCGAATCTTCTGATATTGCAATACTTAGTGTTAACTGTATATTGTCATTCGTCTTTATTTCTTTAATTTCATCAAGTATTTCAAATTTATCTTCTTTTATTTTTTCTAAATGGTAATGATCAAAAATGCATACATATGTGTCTCTTTCAGATTTAATCAATAGTCCATTATATTTGTTTACCCATGAATATATATTCTTTTCGGCATCAGATGTAATCTTTAATTTTTCTTCCTCTGTCGCTCTCTGCATTAGCTCTTCATAATTATCTAGTACAACAATTCCTATGCAAGTTCTAGAATTGTTATATTCTTGCAAAATCCTTATATGATTTGTTTCATCTAGGAAATATATAGTAGTCATATACTCAGACGAATGTTGTTTATGTTCTTTTTCTCTTATCCTAGTATATTCAGCTATTATTTTATAGCTCTTATCTCCTATCTTCATGCTTTCGCAAATAGATATATTATTTGCATTTTTACCTTTTTCAACATTGATTTTTAGCTCTTTAATCACATCATTTAAAGTTGATTTTATATCAACGTTTGCAAATTCTTTAATAAAATTACTGCTTTTCCATATAATATTTCCATTCGTATCAATAACAATTAGTGGGAAAGGCGAATTTATAATTGTACTTTGAGCTGCCTTATCTACACTTAATGTCAACTCATTTATGTGTTCTGCTATTTCATTTTTTCGTTTATTGTTTGCCCAAATAGTATATAACACTATAAAAATATAAGTTAATATTGATGGTATAATCGCCTTAGGTTCTATTACACTTAATATTATTAATATTATTGCTATTGTTATTAAATATATCTTAGTCCTTGATACAAGTTTATCTAAATTCATTTTAGTTTTTGGCATATATTTTACACTCCACCTTTTATATCTCTTATATTTTACATTATTTTAGTGTATTTGTCAATTTATCAATTATCTCTGTTATATGGTTAAACTTTTTCCATCATTTTTTATCTTTTCCCTCTTATTTGATCTTATTAATACAAAATTTGGAGATTCTTTTTTATTTTCTTTTTTTAATAAATTATCTTCTACTCTCAATAAATATGTATCAACATTATGGTTTTGTACTATATACTTATTTTTCCTATAGTGTATTGTGGCTTTATTTTTCTCTTCTTCTAATATTTCTATATTATTTTCACTTTTTTGATTATCATCTGTTATAAATTGAATATTTAGACCGTATAATAGTGGTAATATTATTTTTATGACAGTTTTATAGAAAGTATTTATATTAATGTCAGACAGTATTTCTTTTTTCTTTTTTAGTTTTATGTTTTTTCCTATTATGTATGCACTTATGATAAAATCCTGCTGACTATATTCTTTTATTCCTTTCAAATTTACTATAATTATATTTTTATCTTTTCCTTCAATATCCGGTATATTGTCTACACTATTATCTTCTATGTATCGTCCTAAATTTATTAGTTTTTCATATTCTATAATTGGGAATTTATTGTTAGAATCAAAATTTACTAGATTTAATTTTTTCTTTTTAGTATTATTTTTAAATATTTCTAAAATTTTATCTTTATTAGTATTCGAGAAGAATACTGTGTTTATATCATATTTTTTAATTATCTTACTTATTGCATTTTGACTTAATCCGTTATCTATTATTATTACAGTATTTTCCAACATAACATTAGCTAAGTAGGTTACAAAAAATTCATATCTACTTTCTGAAATAATCGCCACTTTTTTGCTATTTATTTTGCTGTTTATTGCTCGTGCTAGTGAATATATATCAAACCTATAGTTAAAATAATTTATACTTTTCCTGTATCCTCTATCGAGTGTTATTGCTTTCTTAGATTTGTACTTATTATACGCAAAATCAACTAAACCCTTAACGGTTAATATTTGCTTCATTCAATCACTTTCCTCTCACTATTAATTATTTTAATTATAATTTAGTGTCATTTTAAAGTCAATTTAATTCGTAAGACAAATTATTTATGTTTTCTACATTTTGCGCATAAAAAGGTCATTATATTTCATAACATATAATGACCTTCTTTCTATTTCTTTCTTCTATCTATTACGTATGTACTTCCTGGAATTGTTTTTGACAAATGTTTTACTTGCGCTCCAGCTTCTCCTATTTCCAATGTATTATGAAATCTCCCTGGTTCTACTTCCACGGCTCCAACAGATATTGTGGTTAATGGGAATTCCTCTGTAACGCCTTTTCTGTTTTCTACTTCCAAATATCCCTTTGCCACATCCTCCTCTGAGAAGTATTTCTTTATATTTTTATCAAATTCCAATATTATGTTTTGGCATATTTTTTCATAATCCTTATCTTCTATTATTGCTATAAAATCGTCTCCTCCGATATGTCCCACAAAGTTATTATCTTCCTCTTTTGAATGTACATTTTTTATGATAGTCCTAGCTGTAAACTTGATTATTTCATCTCCATTAGAAAATCCATAAACATCATTATATGCTTTAAAATTATCTAAATCCAAATATAACATTACAAAAAATTCTTTTTTCATTAACCTACGTTTCATTTCTGCTTGTATTTGAACATTTCCTGGCAAATTAGTCAAAGGGCTTACTTTTCTATTTATATACAATAAATTAATAATGTTTTGAATGGTATAATTTAAATATTCAAAATCTATAGGATTTTTTATAAAATATGTTGCTTCTGCTTTTAGTACTTCTATTCTATGTTCTCTTATAGTATTTGAAGTTACAACTATTATCGGTGTGATAGAATTATCATCATTATTTCTTATTTTATAGCATATCTCTGTTGCATTTTCTTCTATTGTGTCTTCATTTATTATTATTAGCGCTGGTATGTCTTTTAAGGCTATGTCAATATTTTCTGTTTTTATCTGTTTGAATTTAAAGTTCTTATCAGGCTTAAATGTTTCGTTTAATTTTTTTGTTAAACTTTCATCATTATCAATTAGATAGACTGTGTGCATATTTTTTCCTCCATAATTTTATTCTTGAGTTAGACTATAGGTGGATATTAATCCACCTATGAATGTTTTAATAATTATATATACCGTCAAACTCTGTTACTTGTTCACTTATATTATAAGCATGAACTAATATTCTATTTTGACCAGGTTCTACTTTCTGTCGCCATTCGAAAGTTTTGCTATTTAATGATACATTTGGATCTGTTTTGTATTCTTGTTCATTTATGAAATATGATATCATTCTTAGTCCATCGTCATCATATGCCTTAATGATGATGTATGATGGATCAGCCGGATCTGGTACTACCTCTATAGTTGGGCGTTTTGCGCCTTTTACTTTTTGTTCTTTTGTTGATACATTTTGCGCTTTATCAACTGCTTCAACGGTTATCGTACTTTCTCCTTGTTGAACTGGAATTGTTTCCTCTATAGTAGTTTGACCTTCTTGTTTTACACTCACAGTTTCTTCCTGACTATCTCCATATTTATATGTTATATAATCCATTGCCGTATCATCTTTTACTACGATTTTTATACTAGAATTAACCACTTCAAATTCTATTGTTGGCTCTGTGGTATCTTTTTCTTCTTGTTTTAGGACTTTTACATATCTTCTAGTTTGCCCTTCAGAATCAATTACAGTTACATTTAATCTATTTTCTCCTGATGGAATTGAAATTGTTTGTTCTACTTCAGACTTTCCTCGTGCTTGAACAATAGTAGGAGAAGAATCGTTCCATGCATATGAAACTGTTCTTATTCCTGTTTCACATTTTATAGAAAGATTTACCGTATTTCCAGTTTTCAATACTTCTACAGCCGGAACTTTTGTATTCTTTGCACTTTCCATATTTTGCATAATCGCATATGCACCATCACCTGATAAAACAATTCCAAATAATAGTATCAAAACAGCGAAAACTCTGGCTATTCCTGATACATCACCTGGATTTTTAGGAGTTTTTGTCTTTGCTTCTTTGACTCTTTTTTCTTTCCTTTTTGGATTATTATTTTCTGTTATTAGAATTTGATTCATTTAATTTTCCTTCCTTAGTATAGACAGTTTTATACGATATAAATTATAGCATACCGATTTTTTAATGTAAATAATTTAATTTATAAATTTTAAAAATGGCATTCTATTATATAGAATACCATTTTTTATTCATATTATAACACAAATTTCTTTATTAGAACTACACCTGAAGTAAGTATTGCTAATACGGCCATTGTTATTGTTGTATATACTGCTACTTGACCTGTTTGTACTGATAGTAATACTGGTGCATCGTCAATATCATCTTCTCCATGTTTGTTATTATTTGGAGTAGAATCTATATCTGGACTATCAAAATCGTTGTCGTCTTTGCTTATTTCTGCCCAGTTATCCATTACTCCAAAGTTTTCACTATCATTTATCCATGTTAGTATTACTTCTACTTCGGTTGTGTCTCCTGGTTGTAATAATATATCTTTTGTCTGATCTGTTACTATTGTGTTTTCATCTATTTGTGTCCATAATGGGTTGTCTTCTGCTACAAATTTTAATCCTTGTGGTATATAGTCTTTTACTTCTTTTGCATATCCAGCTATATTTCCTTCATTTTTTACTCTTATTTTATATCTGAATTTTACTGTTACTTTATTTATTTTACTTTTCTTTAAGTCTACTTTTACTACATCCTCTGGATCATCTTCTGCTGTATGTCCTGTTTCAATTATTCTGTCTTCTCCATTTTCGGTCACTATTGCTTGTGTAACCCATTTTCTTAATGATAAGTCAAAATATTGTACTTTAACTTTTTCAATATCTTGGTCATCTTCTCCTTCATTCCATTCATCAGGAGTAGAATCTTGATCATCTACATCATTTCCATCTTTATCTGAGTCTTCAGATATTTGAGCTTTGTTTATTACTATTCTATCTGATGTATTTGGTTCTGTTACTTCAAAAGCTACTTTTACATCTTTGTATGATAGTTCTTGTGTCTCTGTATTAAATGCTTTGATTAAATTAGCTCCTGCTGTCTTTTCTTGTTCTTTTGATAGATAATCTGTTACAATTGATACTGCTTCATCTTCATTGTCTGTTTCTCTTCCGTCTTTATCAATCATTACCCATCTATATTCTTTATTTGTATCATGCTCTTTTAAGAATTTCAATCCCTCTGGAATGTCATCTTTTACTTTTTGTGCATATCCATCCATTTCCCCTTCATTGTATACTCTGATTGTATATGTTACCACATTTCCATTTGATACTAATACTGGGTCTTTTGGATGTGTGTATGTTGCTGTTGTCGATGTTCCATCTACTAGTCCACTTACATCGACTTGTGGGGCTCTACTTGTTATTGCCGTATTATTTACTGCAGTAATGAATTTTCTTAATGATAAATCAAATTTTACTATTGCTACTTTTTCAAAGTCATCATCATCTTGTTGTCCTGGTACATATTCTTTTTCAATTTCACTATCTTTGTATCCTGGTAAATCTTCTGGAATTTGTACGTTATTTTCTTGTGAATCTCTATCTGTTACTGTGTTTCCATTACCATCTGTAAAATCAGATACATCTGCTATGTTTGTTATTTTTGTTGGCATTGGTTTTGTTGATACTACTTTACATGCCACTTTTACTTCTTTGTATGATAATGTTGTTCCATCAAATGCAGCTATTTTATTCGTTCCGGCTGATGTTTCTTTTGCCTTTGACAAGTAATCTGTTCTTATTATCTTTGAATTTTCACTATCTAATACCCAACCATATTTTTTATTTGTATCATTATCTGATATAAATTCTAATTGGTCTGGTAAATGATCTGTTATCATTTCAGCATATCCATCGATTTGACCTTCATTATATACTCTTATTGTATATTCTACTACTGATCCAACAGATACTTTTACTGGTTCTTTTGAGTGATTGTATATTGCTGTTGTTCCAGTTCCATTTTTTAATGGTGTTATATCAACTTGTGGAATTCTACTTTTAATTTCTGTATCATTTACCTTTGTAATAAATTTTCTTAATGCTAAGTCGAATTCTTTTAATATTAATTTTTCAAAATCATCGTCATCTTGTTGTCCTGGTACATATTCTTTGCCTATTTCGCTGTCTTTATATCCTGGTAAATCACTTGGCATTTGTACATTGTCTTCTTGTGAATCTCTATCTGTTACAGTATTTCCATTACCATCTGTGAATTTACTTATATCTGCTATGTTTGTTATCTTTGTTGGCATTGGGTCTGTTGATACTACTTTACATACTACTTTTACTTCTTTGTAATCTAATGTCGTTCCATTAAATGCAGCTATTTTATTTGCTCCGGCTGATGTTTCTTTCGCCTTTGATAAGTAATCTGTTCTTATTATTTTTGAATTTCCACTGTCTACTGTCCAACCATATTCTTGGTTTGTAGCATTATCTGCTATAAATTCTAATTGTTCTGGTAAGTGATCTGCTATTTCTTCTGCATAGCCATCAACTTCAGCCTCATTGTAAACTCTTATCGTATATTCTACAATATCTCCTATTTCTATTGATACTGGTGTTTTAGGATGTTTGTATGTTGCTGTTGTTGCTGTCCCAGCTACTAATTTGCTTACATCTACTGTTGGTTTTCTATTTGTTATGTCTTCATCATTTACTTTTGTTATAAATTTTCTTAATGCTAAGTCGAATTCTTTGATTTTTAATTTTTCAAAATCATCGTCATCTTGTTGTCCTGGTACATATTCTTTCCCTATTTCATCATCTTTGTATCCTGGTAAATCACTTGGTATTTGTACGTTGTTTTCTTGTGAATCTCTATCTGTTACAGTATTTCCATTACCATCTGTGAATTTACTTATATCTGCTATGTTTGTTATCTTTGTTGGCATTGGGTCTGTTGATACTACTTTACATACTACTTTTACTTCTTTGTAATCTAATGTCGTTCCATTAAATGCAGCTATTTTATTTGCTCCGGCTGATGTTTCTTTCGCCTTTGATAAGTAATCTGTTCTTATTATTTTTGAATTTCCACTGTCTACTGTCCAACCATATTCTTGGTTTGTTACATCGTCTGCTATGAATTCTAGTTGGTCTGGTAAGTGATCTGTTATCTCTTCTGCATAGCCATCAATTTCAGCTTCATTATATACTCTTATTGTATATTCTACTATATCTCCTATAGCTACTGATACTGGTGTTTTAGGATGTTTATATGTTGCCGTAGTTCCATTATTATTTAATGGGCTAACATCTACCCCTGGTACCCTATTTGTTATATCTGTGCTGTTTACTTTTGTTATGAATTTTCTTAAACTTAAGTCAAATGATTTTAATGTTAATTTTTCAAAGTCATCATCGTCTTGTTGTCCTGCTATATATTCTTCCCCTCTATTTATTTCAGCATCTCTATAATTTTCTAAATCTGTACCAATTGGTAAATTTACATTATTTGCTTGTGAATCTCTATCTGTTACGGTGTTTCTATTTCCATCTGTAAATTTGGTTATGTCCGCTATATTTGTTATCTTATTTGGCATTGGTTCTGTTGCAACAACTTTGCATTTTATCTTAACATCTTTATATGCTAATGTATTTCCATTAAATGCTGCTATCTTATTAGCACCATCTGCAGTTTCGTTTGCTTTTGCCAAAAATTCTGTTTTAACTGTTTTTAAATCAGAACTACTTGCTATTCTCCATCCATAGTCTATATTCGTTTGGTCATCCACGATGAATTCTAATTGCTCAGGTAAGTGGTCTGTTATTTCCTCAACATATCCATCGATTTCACCTTCATTGTATACTCTTATTGTATATGTTACTGTATCCCCTATTGCTACTTTTACTGGTGTTTTAGGATGATTATATATTGCCGTCGTATCTTCTCCTGATGCAAGCTTACTTACATCTACTGTTGGAATTCTACTAGTTATTGATGTTCCATTTATATCTGTTATAAATTTTCTTAAGCTTAAGTCAAAAGGTTTTGGAACAACTAATGATACTGTTTCCGAAAAATTATGTGGTGTTTCATCAACGATTACAACTGGTTGCTCTGTACTTGGTGCATTCTCTACTGACCAATATTCTGCTGTTCTTGATGTATATGATGAATTAATTGTCATTTTTATTCCAGATATATTTGAGCTTGTTGGCATCATCAAATAAAAATCTGTTCCAACTAGTTCTTTGATTGTCTTAGCTGTTGCTACTATATTGCCACTTGTATCTTTCACTCCTAGTGTTGGTGTGATTGTGTTTCCTTCTATGTCTGTATAGCTTGCAGTTATTTCATAATCAACATCTAGTATTTTATTGATTTTATATGGGCCAGCTACATAGTTATTTCCTATCTTTTGCATTGTAGCATTATCTTTTACAACCTCTATTGGAGTTGTTGTATTATTTGGGCTTACATAATTACTATTTGCCTGAGCATTTGTTATGTAGTATTGGAATAATGCCTCAATTGCATCTTCTCTATCCCAGCCATTTGGTTCGTCATCTAGTCCTTCATATTGTGGCAACTGAGATATTGCAACATAATTGTCATCAACATTTTTTATTGAGTTTACCGTAAGGTTTGTTGTTAAATAATGGTATGTGTCACTAGCATCCGGATTAGTAAAATACCATATTGCTAGTTGTTGTACTACATCTATATCATCGTCTGTTACTAACTCATACAAATATTCATCCGTAATTTTGCTTTTTAAGAAAGCCTCTCTATTTGTTGTATTATCTACTCCAACCTTTGGCATTATATAAATGTTGTCTAGTAACCACATTAAAGAATTATAATTTGTACCTGTTGGTAAAATTGCTTTATAAGTAGAATCTATTGATGATAGGTCTTTTAAGTTAAATTTCTGTGAATACCTACTTATTGCTGGTACTCCACCAGTTGCTAAATCTGATGAGCCAAATCCAGGGCCTCCTTGTATACAATTAATTGGTTTATTTAAGTCTGGTGTTACATCTGATGTGCTATCGTATTCAGCTATTTTCCACACTTTTCCCCCAGATTGTTGATAACCGTATCCAGAGTTACGAAGTGATACAATTCCTAAATACATTGGTCCAGCACTTGCAGCGTTTGCACTATTTATTGTTCCAAGTGCTATTGCTGTTACAAACATGATAAAAATACTTGATATCAATTTTTTAAATTTTTTCATCTTTTCCATCCTTCTATTTACTATAGTTATAAGTATTTTAATAAGATATTTAAAATAAGTCAATAGCTTTTTTTCTACATTTATAATGTCGTAAAAAAAATGTTACATTTTCGTTTCAGCATTTTGCTACGGAAATAAGCTAATTCGGCTACTTTTTACCTTTCAAACACCTTACATTTCAATTATATTACATTTTCACTGCAAAATCAACACATTATGTTAATAAAGTCTCAATTTTTCCCTGCTTTTTACTGTATCCGTAATATGTTACAATTTTTTATTTTTGAAAAAAACTTTCTTATTATTTATTGATTTTTATAGTATATTAATATACAATATTTTTATCTAAAGAAAAGTTGGTGAAATTATGAACTATAAGAAACAAAAAGAAGTAAAAATAGATAACAAAAGTACCCATCTAAAATGGTTTGCTGTTATATTTTTAATATTAATTTTGGCATTAATATTCAGAATTTTCTGGTTGCAATTCATAGATGGAAGCACTCTAAAAGAACAAGCATATAAGCAAATTACTGCAAATAGGGTAATAAGTCCTAAAAGAGGTACAATTTATGATTCAACAGGTAAAGCTCTAGCAGTAAGTTCTGAAGTTGACACTATAAGCATCAATCCTTCACTTATCAGCGTAAAGAACGATACTGAAAAAACTAATGCTCTAAAAGAGAAAGTTGCAAAAGCTTTGTCAGATATATTTGATTTAAATTATGACGAAGTTTTAGTTAAAGTAACTAGTACCAATTCAGTTGAAACAATAGTAAAAAAAGTAGATTCAGATAAGGTTGCAGAGTTAGAGCAATGGATGAAAGATAATAAATGCTATTCTGGTATAAACATAGATTCTGATACCAAAAGATCTTATCCTTATAATAATTTAGTATCAAATTTAATTGGTTTTTGTGGTAGTGATAACAATGGACTTGCTGGCCTAGAATATTATTGGGATGATACTTTAACCGGTACCCCTGGAAGAGTAACAACTTCAATAGATGCGACGCAAGAATCAATTCCTGATAATGATGAAAAATATATAGCTCCTGAAAATGGAAGTAATATAACTTTATCTATCGATGCTAATATTCAAATAATTGTAGAAAAATATTTAAAGCAAGCAGTAGAGGAAAATAATTGTAAAAATGGTGGCTCTATGGTTCTTATGGACCCATCCACTGGAGATATTTTAGCAATGGCTACTTATCCAGATTACAATTTAAATACTCCTTTTGAGCCAAATGAAACTTTGCAAAAAACATGGGATACCTTATCCAGCGAAGAAAAAAATAATAGCTTGTATAAAATGTACAGCAATAAAGTAGTTAACGAAACATACGAACCAGGTTCTGTATTTAAAACAATCATGGCATCTATAGGGCTTGAAGAAAATGTTGCTGAAACAGATACAGCTGGAGACTTTTATTGTGGCGGTTATGAACATGTTGGTGATAGAAATATACACTGTACTAATACCGAAGGACATGGAAGTGAAACATTAAGAAACGCATTAGAAAATTCTTGTAACCCAGCGTTAATTCAATTAGGAAGACGTATTGGAGCCAATACATTATATAAATACTTTAAAGCATTCGGTTTCTTTGACAAAACAGGTATTGCCACAGCGGGCGAATCATCAAGTCAATTTCATACTCTAGATAATGTCGGTCCTACCGAATTAGCGACAATGTCTTTTGGTCAAAGATTTACCATTACTCCATTACAGATGATTACAGCAGCTTGTGCCATAGCAAATAATGGTAAATTAGTAAAGCCAAGAATTGTTACAAAAATAGAAAATCCAGATACTGGTGCAATAACCAATATAGACGTTGAAGAAGTGAGACAAGTCATATCTTCTGAGACAGCATCTAAAGTTCGTGATATGATGCAATCTGTTGTAACAGATGGTGGAGGTCAATCTGGTGCTGTTAAAGGATATGCTATTGGTGGAAAAACCGGAACTTCAGAGCCTAATCCAAGTCACCCTGAAGATGGTTATGTCGCATCTTTCTTAGCTATTGCTCCTGTTGAAAATACAAAAGTCGTTGCACTGTTATCTTTGTATGGTCCTCAAGGAAGCAACCATTATGGAGGAAAAATAGCAGCTCCTGTTGTATCACAAGTGTTAAGTGAAGTTTTGCCTTATTTAGGTATTCCTTCAAATGATTCATCACAATCAATAGCAAACTCTTCTTTAATAACTGTACCCGACCTAAAAAACAAAACTGTATCTGAAGCAAAAAATCTACTTAAAGATTTGGGACTAACAACTTTAACATCAGCAAACGACGACGAAATAATCACATCTCAAACACCAAAAGCAGGCGTGTCACTCAACGAAAACGGTATTGTTAGATTATACACAGAAAACAACAATTCATCAGTTTCTGCAACAGTTCCAGATTTAAAAGGAAAAAGCTTAAGCAGTGCAAAAGCAAGCTTAAAAGCTAAAAATTTGAACATTCAAATAACTGGTTCTGGAATTGTAGTTTCACAAGACCCTCCAGTAGGCTCATCTGCCGAAGAAGGTAGCGTGGTTAAGGTAACGCTTCAGGAAGTAACAAGTGATTTACACTAAAAAATAAATAAGTCCAGGAGACGCAGGGCCTCCTAGGACTTATTGTGGTTCATCTGTTTCTGACGAGTCAGAATCTGTTGGTGCCGTTATTTTTGTTATTTGTCCATATTTGACATCAGATTTTAGAGTAACTACGGGACGAACGCCACAGTAGACACCGCCATAGCCCTCACCGCCACCTGAACCGAAGAGGTTGTAGTAGCCCGAGTAAGCCTTGCCGTTGCGGACATTGCCAGGGCCAAAGCTGCAATAGTCTGAGAGAACATCGACAGCACTCGAAGCAAGCCAATAATAATTTGTGTCTGTATTTGCAAATAATACATCATATAATGCTGACGAACTTGAAATTGCTTCTGAACCAATATAGTAATATGCATCACTTGTTTTTGAGAAATTACTTGTTGTTCTATTTAAGTAATCTTGTGGGCTTGCATATTGGTCTGTGTATGATTTTGTTGTTCCTATATTGCCCCATTGGTCTATATTTGTTTGTGTCTCATCACTAGCTTTATATACTTTGCTGTTTGCAACATCTACTGTTACTTCACATAGTCTGTTTATATCATCTATAGTCAAGCTCTTTACAGAATCTGCATAATTATTTTTATATATTCCACATATATTATCTAATTCATCTTTAAAATTTACCATTCCTGTTGCACCTTTTAAATAATAATCTGGATCGTAGTCAGCATCTGCAGTTTCTCCTTGTTCTTTCTTTAGAGGCTCTGCTGATGTTAATAATAGGTGGTTACCATCTGCGCTTAGTCCTAGCACTCTCCAATTAACGGTTGTTCCATTGTTATTTACTGAATACGTTTGGTCGCCAAATCCATTTGCACTTTCTAAGCTTGGATATTGCCCGCTTGCTGGATTTTGGTAATTTACATAGTTTCCTACTTGTAATATTCCTTCATTAAAAGCTTCTACTAATGTCATATCTCCTGCTCCACCTGAACCATTTATATACGATTCCATTTCATCATATAAACTATTTAGTCCTAGCATATCATTTTCTGCTGCCTGATCTGTTTGTTTTTTTGCATCTGCTGCTTTATTTATTATTCCATTGTTTCCGATTATCAGGTTAATGCTCACTCCTGCAAGGATTAGAAGTACTACTATGGTTACTACTAGAGCTATTAAAGTAATTCCTTTTGTTTCTTTTATTCCTTTCACTTTCTTTTGTTCCTCCTTTTTTATATTTTGGTTACTAATCTATATTTTGTAACTTCATTTTAAATTATATATTAATTAAAATAATTTAGCAATACTTTTTTGTCCTTGCCCAAATTTATTAAAGCAGATAATTATTCATATGGATAAAAATTATTAAAAAATTGTATAGCGTAGTAGGCTATACAATTTTTATTTATTCATTTTTAAGGTCTTAATGCTGTAATTGGTACAATATAGGTGCCTGTTTCTGGGTCTTTGGCTATAACATCTGTATACCCAACTATAACACACATAAACTTTGGTTTCTTTATCATATATTTTATGCATTCGCAACATTAAATATACAGTTTTTAAGAATTTTAATATACATTTTTTAAAGTATTTTTCTTTTTTGTGCATAGTAGCAGAAGAAAGCCGATACTTGGTCTGGTAATATTTTAGAGAATACTCGACCTAGCCATATAAAAAAGTTTGGAAATATTAAAGTTCTTCCTTTCATCATTTTCTTTACTGCATATCTAGCCACTTGCTTACTGTCCGCTTCTGCTATGTTAAATTTTACATCTGCCACCTTATTAAAGTTTGTTGCCACTGGCCCGGGGCATAGTGCACTTATTTTTACTTTAGATTTCTGTCTAAAGAGTTCATGTCTTATACTTTGTGTTAATCTTACTACATACGCTTTTGTTGAATAGTATGTTGCCATTAGCGGTCCTGGCATAAATCCGGCGATTGAAGCCACATTTAATATATGTCCCTTATCTGCTTCTACCATGTCTTTTAAAAACATTATAGAAACTATCTGCAAAGCAACAATATTAGTATCTATCATTCCTAACTCTTTTTCTAAGTCTGTATCCATAAATTTACCACATGTTCCAAATCCTGCATCATTAACTAATATGTCTATTACTCCATATTTTGCCTTTACATCTTCATGCAATTTTCTGCAACCGTCTCTATCTATTAAATCCATTGCTCTAACATCAACTTTAATTTGATACATTCCTTCCAATTCTTTTTTTAAGTCCTTCAATGCATCTTCATTTCTAGCAACTGCAATTATATCATATTTTCTTTTCGCAAGTTCTCTCGCAATGTCTCTTCCAATTCCGGAAGAAGCTCCTGTAACTAAAGCTATCATACTGTTTTCCCTCATCTTTTATACTTTTCTAACTTAGATAATTTTATAAAAATATAAAATTTATCTTAAAAAATAATTATTTTATTATATGTATCTATCGCCTTGTTATCCGTCATTCCTGATATGTAATCTATTATAGCTGTATAATAATCTTCTTTTTTATTTATGTCATATATTTTATTGTTTTTTAATTTTGTTTCGACATTTTCTTCATCTGTGCAATAGTTTTTTAACCAATTTGTAAATTCATTTATTAATTCTGGGTACATTTTGTTAGCATCTGCAATATTTTCTATTTTTGTACTATATATAGATTTTAATACATCATAAATTGTGTAAATAATAACCTTAAAATATTCATCACCTTTTCTCAATTTTTCATTTTTATATATTTTTTTATAGTTAAATTCCTTTAATGTGTTTATTAGATTTAATCCTCTTTCAGAGAATGTAAGTCCTTTTTCTATTGAGGTGTTTTTCAACAAATCTACAGTTAAATAGTTTATTTCCTCTTCAATCTTAGAAGAGAAGCCGTTAGCTTCATATATATCGGCAATAACAGAAGAAAACAAG
>CAMGAZ010000003.1 GCA_946008205.1 uncultured Clostridium sp.
TGCGAAAAATAGCAAGCCCAACAGCAAGGAGTTTTGCAAATATAAATAGTTTTTATAGGGCTTTCAGTGGATGCACAAGATTAACCAACATACCAGCAGATTTATTTGCGAATTGCCAAAATGTAACTAGTTTAGAGAGTACGTTTGAATAGTGTACAAGTTTAACAAATATACCAGCAGATTTATTTGCGAATTGCCAAAATGTAACTAATTTTAAAAAAACGTTTATTTTTTGTACAAACTTAACGGGAAATGCGCCGGAATTATGGAAAAGAGTCCCTAACGGAGAAACAAATGAGTATGTAGGAACTCCTGATGGAGAAAGTTGCTTTTATGATTGTAGTAATCTTACTAATTATGGGAAAATACCAGGATATTGGAAAACAGCGCCTGAAGTAGGCTAAAATAAACTTTATTAAGATTTTAATTAATGTAGCTATAATAAAATAAAAAATGATAAACAATGAAATAACATATTGAAATATATAAAATTAATATATATATTTCAATATGTATTTTTTGTAAATAATTTATGAAATTATTTTAAATTGATGTTGTGATAATTGTAAATTAATAGTATTGCAATAATACAATGCTTAAATACAAAAAAATCCATGAACTATTGTAAATTTAAGGAAAATCTTATATAATAGTTAAAGCATATAAATAAAGAGGTAATATATGAAGTATCGGATTAACAGAAATTTCTTTTAAAAAAATAAAATCAGTTATAGATAAATATAGTAATTACACATTCAAAGTATTTGGCTCAAGAGCAAGAGGAGACTTTAAAAAAGCTCAGACATTGATATTGCTGTGATTGATGAAGTAGACAATAAAACCAAATTTAATATAATGAATGATTTTGATTCATTAGACATACCATATCAAGTCGATTTGGTTTTTATTAAAGATGTGTCTAAACAAGAATTTTTGAAATCTATAGAAAGGGACGGTGTAATATTTTAATATGGCAGAAAAGAAAAGAATATTAACAGGAGATAGACCTACAGGAAGGCTACATATAGGGCATTATTTTGGCTCATTGCAAAAAAGAGTAGAGATGCAAAATTCTGGATTATATGATCCATATATATTAATTGCAGATGTTCAAGCTTTAACCGATAATTTTAACAATCCAGATAAAGTAAGAAAAAATGTAAGAGAAGTAGCTATGGACTATTTATCATGTGGAATAGACCCAGAAAAAACAACAATATATATTCAATCAATGATTCCAGAAGTAGCTGAACTTACAGTATTTTACTCGAATTTAGTAACAATAGCAAGGCTAGAACGTAATCCAACCGTAAAAACTGAAATAGCCCAAAAGCGAGATTTATTTGGAGAAAGCGTAACTTATGGATTCTTAGGATATCCAGTTAGCCAAGCTGCTGACATTACGTGTTTCAATGGGGAGCTAATTCCAGTAGGAGAAGACCAACTTCCATTAATAGAGCAGTGTAGAGAAATTGTAAGAAAATTCAATTCAATATATGGAGATGTATTAATAGAACCAGAAGCTGTTTTGTCATCAGCAAAAAGAATAAAAGGCCTAGACGGAAACGAAAAAATGGGAAAATCACTAGGAAATGCCATTTATTTATCAGACAGTGAAGAAGAAATTACTAGAAAAGTAATGAGTGCTGTGACAGACCCAAAAAGAATAAAAAAAGACGATTTGGGAAATCCTGAGGTATGTATGGTTGCATATTATCACAATTTGTTTTCTTCAAAAGAAGAATATGAAAATGTATGTAAAGAATGTAGAGCAGGAGAGCGTGGATGTGTAGCTTGTAAAAGGCAATTAGCACATAATATAATTGAAACTTTAAGACCAATTAGAGAAAAGAGAAGATACTACGAAGAACATCCAGAAGTTGTAGACAAAATACTAATGGAAGGCACAGCAAAAGCTCAAAAAGTGGCACAAGAAACAATGAGAAAAGTGAAAAAGGCAATGAAATTAGATTATTTTGCTTAATACTAATTTAAGATTTATAATTATAATATTGAAATAAAAGTAAGGAGATAACAATGTTTACAGATTATGCGAAAATTTACGCTAGTGCAGGAAAGGGTGGAAACGGAGCGGTATCTTTTAGAAGAGAAAAGTATATTGCTGCTGGAGGACCTGATGGTGGAGACGGTGGAAAAGGCGGAGATGTTTATTTCGAAGTTGATCCAGACAGTAATACACTTATAGACTTTAGATACAAAAAGAAGTTTAAGGCCGAAAATGGACAAAATGGTGAAGGTGCACGTAAGTCTGGCAAAAGTGGCGAAGACCTTTATATAAAAGTACCAATAGGAACTGTTATAAAAGACGCTAAAACAGAAGAAGTGCTAGCGGATATGTCTGAAAAAGGACAAAAGACTATTATATTAAGAGGCGGAAGAGGTGGAAAAGGAAATACGCACTTTGCCACTTCTACAAGACAAGCTCCAAGATTTTCACAAGGTGGAGAAGATGGAGAAGAAAAAGAATTAATACTTGAATTAAAACTATTGGCTGATGTAGGATTAATCGGATTTCCTAGTGTAGGAAAATCAACAATATTGTCTGTTGTAACAGCAGCAACACCTAAAATTGCAGATTATCATTTTACAACATTAGAGCCAAACTTAGGAGTCGTTAAACCTGAATATGGGGAAAGCTTTGTAATGGCAGATATTCCAGGATTAATTGAAGGAGCAAGTGAAGGTACTGGACTGGGAATACAGTTCTTAAGACATATAGAAAGAACTAGACTTCTATTACATGTAATAGATGTATCTGCTTCAGAAGGAAGAAATCCAGTAGAAGATTTTTATATCATAAATAAAGAATTAGAAAAATACAGTAAAAAATTGGCACAAAGAAAACAAATAATAGTAGCAAATAAAATAGATGCTATGCAAGATTCTAAATTATATGCAGACTTAGAAAAATTAGCTAAAGAGAAGAATTTAGAGATATTTAAAATATCTGCTGCAACTGGTGAAGGAATAAAAGAATTAATGCATGAAGTATCTAATGTATTAAAGACTCTTCCAAAAGAACAATTGATAGAGCCAATAACTCAAAAGAAAGTTTATAAATTAGAAGAAGAGGAACCGTATACAATAAGAAAAGAAGAAGGCATGTACATCGTAGATGGACCAGCTATAAGAGAATTGATGAGGAAAGTAAACATGGAGGATATCGAATCATTGTATTACTTCCAAAGACGATTAGAAGAATTAGGTGTTAATCAAAAATTAAAAGAAGCAGGAGTAAGAGAGGGAGATACTGTTAAAGTATTCGACTATTTGCTTGAATGGGAAGACTAATCGCAATTTACTGATATGTTTTTAGCTATCTTAATACCGTAATTTTATAAAATTTAAAAAAATACAAACTTTTGTTTGACAAAAGATTACTTTTATGATAATATATTTGCAGAATATTTTTTAGGAGTGATTAATATGGCGAGAAGAAGGGATCCTTTAGAATTAAATAAAAGGGAAAAGGCTATTTTAAGATTTATAGAAAGAGAGCTAAATGAGAATGGTTATCCACCATCAGTAAGAGAGATAGGAAAAGCAGTAGGTTTAAAATCAACTGCTACTGTACATTCTTACTTAGGAAGACTTGAAGAAGCAGGATATATATCGAGAAAAGATAAAAAGGGAAGAACATTACAACTAATAAAGGGAGGAAAACCATACAAACCACATCCTGTTGAACACAAGAATGTTTATGCAGGAAAAGAAATGGTTGAGGTTCCAGTAGTTGGCAGAATAACTGCAGGAGCACCAATTCTTGCTGTAGAGAATATAACAGATACATTTCCTATACCATTAGACTTTATTGGGAATAGTGATTGCTTTATGCTAACTGTAAGAGGGGAAAGCATGATAGAGGCAGGAATAATGAATGGGGACTATATACTAGTAAAGAAACAAAACACTGCTGAGAATGGAGAGATTGTAGTAGCTTTAATAGACGATGAAGCTACAGTAAAAACATTCTACAAAGAAAAGAATCATATAAGATTGCAACCAGAAAATTCTACAATGGACCCAATAATAGTACCAACATGTAATATACTAGGAAAAGTAGCAGGAGTCTTTAGAAAGATATAAATAACTGATGATAAAAATATTTAAGAGCATTGTGGAGTAATAGATTATGAATAGATTAAAAACATTCGGAAAATATATTTTAATGTTAGTAGGCTTTTACATTTTTTCTACAATTTTGTCAATTGGATTCATAGCAACAACATACAATGAAATGAATGCAAATATATATCCAGATAGTAATATAGCAGTTAAGATAGATGAAGCAAAATCAACTTTTGTTAATGGACATATAAAAGGGAGTATAACAAATACCACAGAAACGGACATCCAATCAAGATATGTAAAATTTGAATTACTGTCTAAAAAAGAAAATGAGATACTAACAAAATATATAGAAGTAGACAAACTAGAGGCTGGTGAAACTAAAAATTTTACTATAAATTTCGAAGCGGAAAATATAAAATCGTTTAATGTTAAAATAACAGATGATTATGTAAGTGAAGAATCTAAAGTGCATTTAATAAATTTGAAAGATGCAGAAAATGAAGAGATAAAAAATATATCAATATTTTTAGCAACAATAATATTATTGAAATATGTTATATTATAAAATAATAGAAGCAAAAAAGGGAATAATTATTTAAGTAATGTGTTATTAACTTTTTTGTTTTTTTATTTGCAATAACAAAAAAATATATAAAATATAAGAAAAAGAATAAAAAAGTTTGAAATTTATTTAAAGGTGTAATATAATTGTAACAGTTTCGCAATAATGTTAGACTGAAAGGAAAGATGCAAATGTTAGAATTTGGACAAGACATAGGAATAGACTTAGGGACAGCAACAGTTATCGCATACGTAAAAGGAAAAGGGATTGTATTAAGAGAACCCTCAGTAGTGGCTGTAGATAAAGATACAGGAGATGTTCTGGCTGTAGGAAAAGAAGCGAGAAGAATGCTTGGAAGAACTCCTGGAAATATTGTTGCTACAAGGCCTTTGAGAGACGGGGTAATATCAGATTATACAGTCACAGAAAAAATGTTAAAATATTTTATAAACAAAATATGTGGCAAATATATATTCGCACCTAGAATAATGATATGTGTACCATCAAGAGTGACAGAAGTAGAGAAAAAAGCAGTAATAGATGCAGCAACTCAAGCGGGAGCTAGAAAGGTTTATTTAATAGAAGAGCCACTTGCAGCTGCAATAGGAGCAGGTTTAGATATATCTAGGCCATGCGGCAATATGGTTGTTGATATAGGGGGAGGAACAACAGACATAGCTGTAATATCTTTAGGTGGGACAGTCATAAGCACATCTATAAAGATAGCTGGAGACAAGTTCGATGAAGCGATAGTAAAATATGTAAAGAAAAAACACAACATAGTAATTGGAGAAAGAACAGCAGAAGATCTAAAAATTAATATAGGATGTGTATACCCAAAAATACAAGATGCAGAAATGGAAATTAGAGGAAGAGATTTGATAACCGGGTTGCCAAAAACGATTACGGTTTACTCGAGCGAAATGTTAGAAGCTCTGACTGAATGCGCTGAACAGATAATTGATGCAGTGCATTCAATTTTAGAAAAAACACCGCCAGAGTTATCAGCAGATATAAGTGATAAAGGAATATATATGACTGGAGGAGGGTGCTTAATAGATGGATTAGACAAACTACTTCAAGAAAGAACTGGAATAAATGTAATGGTAGCTCAAGATTCTGTATCATGTGTTGCACTAGGAACGGGCAAAGCCTTGGAAAATTTAGACGTTTTGGAAGGACATAGAAAAATCAAAAGATGAACTGACTATGTGTTCAAAATATATTGCAAGAATTAATAAAAATATAGTATAATTTCATATATATTGTATTAAGGGTGAAATAAATGAATAAGACTAAAAGAAAAATATTTGAAACATCAATGAAATTATTCGCTGAAAAAGGGTATGATGCGACAAGTATAGAGGAAATAACTGCAAACGTAGGTGTTGCAAAAGGAACGTTATACTATCACTTTTCAAGTAAAGAAGAAATATTTGGTTTTTTAATTGAAGAAGGAGTTAAATTATTAAAAAACAGCATAGAAATAAAAACAGAAAAACTAGAAAATGCATTAGATAAGATAAGAGCAATAGTGCTAATTGAGATAAAGGTATTAGTAAAATATGAGGATTTTATGACAATAGTACTAAGAGAAATCTGGGGCAGTGGGGAAAGAAGTAACCTATGCAAAAAACATGTATTTGAATATATACAGATGATAGAGGAAATTGTTGAAGAAGGAATAAACAAAAAAGAGATAATAGATGGAGATAAGAATGTTATAGCATCCGGAATATTTGGTTTTACATGCTCAAGTTTAATATATAAAATGAGAACAGATAAGGAAATAAATGTTTTGGAACTATATTCAGAAATAGAAAAAACATTCATAAAAAAATTGAAAAGGTAAAAAGCATAAAGGAAAGGAGTAAGTCACATATCAATACTGACTGAGAAAATAAAATGAGAATATTAAGAGACTTTAAAATGCCAAATATAAAATTTAAAAAAATAAAAATGGATGACATACCAGATGTAGAAAATGTTAAAGTGGATTATGAAAAAGTAAAAGAAGCAGAGGAAAAAAAGAATAAAAAGCATCAACCATATCCTGCTACAGAATACAAAACTGTTAAAGAGATATTTATTCACTCTATGCAAAATTATGCAGACAATACTTTAATTCTGCAAAAGCCAAACCATAAAGAACCATACAAAGAATATACATATAAAAAATTTGGGGAAGATGTGGTTGCATTAGGAAGTAAATTAATAAAAATGTTACCTAAAGATGCTAGAGTAGTTGTTGTAAGTGAAACAACATATGACTGGTATGTATCATACATGACAATGCTTTGTGGAGCAGGAATACTAGTCCCAGCAGATAAAGAGCTTCCAGAAAATGAACTAGAAAATGTAATAAATAGATCAAGAGCAACAGCTGTTATATATTCTGCAAAGAAAAAGGATGCAGTAAAGAAAATAGAAAATAATATACCAACAGTAAAGTATTTTATTGAGATGGATTCAGATAATCATATTGTTGATAAACATATGGGATTCAATTATCTAATTCAAGAGGGAAAAGAAATATTAGAAAGTGGAGATAATTCATACCTTAATATAGAAATCGACCCTGAAGCATTTAAAATGTTAATATTTACATCTGGAACGACATCAAATTCAAAAGGAGTTATGATTTGTAACAGAAACTTAGCTGCAAATATAAACGCAGTATCAGCATTTGTAAAATTATATGAATCAGATAGACTATTTTCTGTATTACCATTACATCATACATATGAATCTACAATAGGGTTCTTACTACCATTCGCATGTGGCTGCTCTGTAGCAATATGTGAAGGATTAAGATATATAGTTCCAAACTTGCAAGAATCTAAACCAACTGCAATGTTGGCAGTGCCTTTATTAATAGAAAGCTTATATAAGAAAATAAATGAAACTATTAAAAAGAGCCACAAAGATGGCATAGTTAATTCAATGATACACGTTACTAATATACTAAAAAACGTAAATATAGATATTAAGAGGAAAGTATTCAAAGAGATTTTAGATAATTTAGGCGGAAATTTGAGAATAATAGTTTCAGCAGCTGCACCAATAGATGCAAAAATAGCAAAGTGGGTTGAAGATATAGGAATAGACTTTTTGCAGGGATACGGACTTACAGAAACAGCTCCTATAGCTGCATTAACTCCAGAATATGAACCTTTAAGGTATGCTTCCACAGGTATTGCAGTAAAAGATACAGATATAAAAATAATAAATCCAAATGAAGCTGGAGAGGGAGAAATCTTAATAAAAGGGCCAACAGTGATGCTTGGATACTATGAAGACGAAAAAGCAACAGCAGAAGTAATGAAAGACGGATATTTTTGCTCTGGTGATATAGGAAAAATTGATCAAGACGGATTTATCTACATTACAGGAAGAAGCAAAAACGTTATAGTAACCCAAAATGGCAAAAACATATATCCAGAAGAAATAGAATTAATGCTAGGAAATATACCAGAAATATCAGAATGTATGGTATATGGAAAGAAAGAATCAGAAGATGATTCTCATGATAAAGAGCTAATAATAACAGCTAAAATTATACCAAACTACGAGAAAATCGAAGAATTACATGGCAAGAATTTATCCGATGATGAAGTATATAAGATAATCTGGGATAGAGTAAAAGAAAACAATAAAAAACTTACATCATATAAAGCTGTAAAGAAAATAGAAATAAAAAAGGACGAATTTGAAAAGACAACTACGATGAAGATTAAGAGATATGCTGAAATAAATAAAGATAATGCACAAAAATAAAGAACAAAAATAGAGAACAGTGCCAATTCACATTTGTGAATTTGGCACTGTTCTTTTCCAATAGATGTAATTCACGTAATAGAAGTCACTGATAAACTTTTTTAATCTAATGCCTACATGGGTATCCCCATAAAAAAGGATTAATCTAAAAGTGAAGCTTTAGAATCTATCTTAGAACGCGATATACGAGGTAAAGGTTCCTCGTAATGTGAACAACTAATTACGACGAAACAATCGTACCGAGTGTTAAATGTTTCATAGCCTTTGATAATCCACGGAAAATTCTCAATGCAAGTAGAGTGAGCTCTAAATTTTGCACATCCACCGAGTTTGTCGCTACCTGAAAATGAGCGACTGCATTCGCGCATTGCATTGGAACACATATGTGTCCCAAGAAAGCACGATGAGTATAAACTCATGTTATAAGGAATCTGCGAATAGTAAAGTTTGCCATCATCCTTTAATACAAAAGCTGAAATGTCCAAGCTTCTAAACTTGGCTAAATCTTCAGCGCTAACCTGAACTAATGGAAATTTTAAATTCTCACCGCTTAAGACTTCTACTTTCCCAGTTTCAGGATTAATACATCTAGTCATTTCTCTGGCATTAAGAACCAGATTGTCATCCAAATAGATGTCTGTAAAAAAAATAAATGTTGCTGTTGTTTCGGACCGTTCCATGGTCATCCTCCTGTTCTATTGGCGAGACGATAATAATTGTCTCTGTCACTATGCTGTATCACAAAGTGCAAAAATAATAATAACACTTTATGTAAAGGCTGTCAATAAAATTAAGAAAGAACTTCTTTGAAATTGTAAAAAAACATATCAAATTACACTATGATATAGATTATATCCTATACTGGATGACCTCCATTGAAAAAAATCTATAAAAATAAGGCTCTGTAATAATGCTGTAATAATAATGTTAACAAAGTGTAACAAAAAAAGCCGTAGTTTCTATTGTTTTTTTTTGTTGAATAATATATAATTATCGTATAATATAGCGATACATATGAAGAGGAGGAATTTTACAATGTCTAGGTCTGGCATAGTAAATGTGAGAATGGTGATAACCGAAGAAAAAATACTATCAAATATAGCAAAAGTACAAAGAATGATAGATCCTAACAGCAAAAAGCAGATTGTACAGTTAGAAGATGATGCATTTTTTAAAGATCTAGTAGAATCTATCAAAACATATTTAATTGAATATCCTAAGAAGAAAAACTTCCCTAAGAGTGTGTATAAAGCAGCTTATGGACTTGTAGAATTTGCAACAAATGAATTTGAAGAAAATACTAAACAAATAGAGGAATTAATTAGGCAAAGAGAGAGAAATATAGCACTATCTGCAGAATTAAAAAATGTTTTAAATATAGTTATAAATAAAGAAGAAGGATGGAAAGAAGCTATAAAGGAAATGTCTTCAGACTTTTCAGAAGATATATTAGATACATTAGGAGTTTTAGGAAGGTCTAAATCTGACAAATCTCAGAATTATCAAGATGCTTTAAAGTTAATAAATGCTCGAATAGCAAACTTGGAATCAAACTTACATATTGAAATAGATATGGAAAGAATAGAAGATAAATCTAAAGCGTTAAGCTATATTGGAATTGAAGTTGCAGATGCACTAAAATTAATTCCTACACCTCAAGAAGATGTTCAAGAGATTGTTGAGGAGAACATTGAACCACAAGTTCAAAATACTACGGATAGCATTCAATCTGCTCAAGATAAACAATATTATGAGTCTACAAGGGTAGATGTAAGACCTTCATTATGGCAAAGAATTAAGCAAAGTAAATTTGTTAGAACTATTAGATGTATTATGAAGATAAAGGTAGTACTTGATGTTCCAGCACTACCAAGTGCAGATGAAGAAAAAAGATAAAATAAAAACAACTACTGGGATGTAGTTGTTTTTTTGTGCAAATTTGAATCTATCTGAAGTAAAACTCCTAAAAAAAGAAGTAGTAAAAATACTACTTCTTGGTGGGCAGAGATGGATTCGAACCATCGTACCCTTACGAGAACAGATTTACAGTCTGCCGCCTTTAGCCACTCGGCCATCTGCCCAATTGTTAACCATTTAATATAACAAATGGTGCACCCTCAAGGATTCGAACCTTGGACCGACCGGTTATGAGCCGGTTGCTCTGACCAACTGAGCTAAGGGTGCATTTCTTAACGCAGTTAAAAGTATATAATATTTTTTGGGTTCTGTCAATACATTTTTTGAAAAAACTTTAGAAAAACTTAATAATTGTCAAAATTTTGCTTATTTGAATGTAGATGGAATAATAGGTTGCAACACATGGCGTTCTTTGCAAGAAAATGTTATCGGAACTGGAAAAACAGCAACTACAATAGATTAATAATAAGAATGTTAAGTATTTTGTATAGAAGAAAAATAATTAAAAATATTGTATAAAAAATTCTAATTTGATATAATCAAATCAGAATTTTTTTGTCATAATAGATATTCGCAATAATACATTAAATAATAGTACAAGGATATAAAAAAAGAAAAGGAGGAATTTATTAAGTGGAAGAAAACAAAAAGTGCACAAATTGTGCAGAAGAAAGAGTAAAAAAAGAAGTAGATGAAATTCTAAATCAATATACTGAAGCTAAAGACAATTTGATTCCAATATTAAATGAAGTTCAAGTAAAATATGGATACATTCCAAAAGTAGCACAACTTGAAATTGCAGATTATTTACATATGGCCTTAGCAGAAGTTTATGGAGTAATAACTTTTTATTCAAGGTTTACCTTAGTACCAAAGGGAAAATACAATGTATCTGTATGCCTTGGAACAGCATGTTTTGTGAAAGGCTCTAGAGAAATACTAGAAAGAGCAAAAGCAAAACTCGGAATAGAAGAAGGTCAAACGACTCCGGATGGAAAATTCTCATTAGATACAACAAGATGTGTTGGGGCCTGTGGTTTGGCTCCGGTATTTACAATTAATGACGAAGTATATGGAAAAGCTACTGTAAAAAAATTAGACGAAGTTTTAGATATGTATATGTCGAAATAAGAATGGATTTTCTAATTGCAATGTGTCTCCAAACGGAAATTTAAATGATACATTGTAACTAAAAATAAGAAAGGAAACGAATATGGGGAAAACGATTGAAGAGATAGAAAATATTCGCAAGGAGAAAAGAGCACAACTAGATTTGCGTGTTAATGTTAATGCCAATACAAGAGAAAGACATATTTTGGTATGCCATGGAACAGGTTGTACATCTTCAAAATCACCTGAGATACTAGAAAATTTTAAGAGAATCATAGCAGAGAAACATATAGAAAATGTTAGAGTAATAAAAACTGGATGCTTTGGACTTTGCTCAAAAGGACCAATAGTAATAATTAGACCAGAGGACACTTTCTATTCAATGGTTAAGCCAGAAGATTGTGAAGAAATAATCAAAACTCACATACTTGATGGAAAAATTGTGGAAAGATTGCTTTGCAAAGATATAGATGGAACAGTTGTAAAAAAACTAGATGAACTTCCTTTTTATAAGAAGCAAATGCGTATTGCATTAAAAAACTGTGGAATTATAAATCCAGAAGATATTGATGAATATATAGCTTTTGATGGATTTAAGGCTTTGGAAAAAGTGCTTACGACGATGTCTCAAGATGAAGTTATTGAAGAGATAACAAAATCGGGACTAAGAGGACGTGGAGGAGCAGGCTTTCCAACAGGAAAGAAATGGAGTTTCGTAAAGGCAGAGACATCCTCTCAAAAGTACGTAATATGTAACGCAGATGAAGGAGACCCAGGAGCATTCATGGATAGAAGTATTCTTGAGGGAGACCCACATTCTGTTATAGAAGCTATGGCTATAGCTGGATATGCCGTTGGAGCAAATCAAGGATATATTTATGTAAGGGCAGAATATCCAATTGCTGTTCAAAGATTGAAGATTGCAATAGATCAAGAAAGAGAATATGGATTACTTGGAAAAAATATACTTGGAACCGAGTTTTGTTTTAATGTGGATATTAGATTAGGAGCAGGAGCATTTGTATGTGGCGAAGAAACAGCATTAATAGAATCGGTTGAAGGGAAACGCGGTCAACCAAGGGTAAAACCTCCATACCCGGCAAAATATGGTCTATGGTATAAACCTACATTAATAAATAATGTTGAAACACTTGCAGATGTGACAAGAATTATATTAAATGGAGCTGACTGGTACTCATCTATTGGAACAGAGACTTCGAAAGGAACAAAAGTATTTGCTCTAGGAGGAAACGTAAATAACGTAGGACTCGTGGAAGTACCAATGGGGACAACTCTAAGAGAAATAATCTACGACATTGGTGGAGGAATACCAAATGGAAGAGAGTTCAAAGCTGCGCAAACAGGAGGACCATCAGGAGGATGCATTCCAAAAGAACATTTAGATACAAAGATAGACTATGAAAGCTTAGCAGAAATAGGTTCAATGATGGGATCAGGTGGACTTATAGTAATGGACGATACAAAATGTAAGGTAAACATTGCAAGATTTTACTTAGATTTTACTGTAAGCGAAAGTTGCGGAAAATGCACCCCATGCAGAATTGGAACCAAAAGAATGCTAGAAATACTTGAAAGAATATGTGAAGGAAACGGAACAGAAGAAGATTTGTTCAAACTAGAGAAACTAGCTTACAACATTAAAAAATCAGCAATATGTGGACTTGGCCAAACAGCACCAAACCCAGTAATTAGTACAATGAAATACTTTAGAGAAGAATACAGACAACACGTAATGTCATATGAATGCGAAGCGATGGAATGTAAAGCTTTAGCAAAAATAGAAATAGACAAAGAAAAATGCAGAGGATGCGACATATGTAAAAAAGTATGCCCTGTTGGAGCAATATCTGGAGAGCCAGGAAAAGTACACGAAATAGACCAGAAAAAATGTATAAAATGCAGAAGTTGTATGCAAAAATGTCCTTTCAAAGCAATAGGAACAAAGCAGACAGCTAAAGTAGACACATCAAATTTTCAATGTTAGGACCACTAGGGACGGTTCTCAATGGCCCCACCTGTCCCTAGTTGGTGCATTAAGTGCATTACAAGAACTAATAGAGATTGATAGGCTTTAGTTTGCCATTATTAAATGTATAAATAAGCGGAAAAATGGTAAATAAGGCAATTATAAAAATATAAAGTGGACCAATGAGGGACAGGTGGGGCCATTGAGAACCGTCCCTAGTGGTACCAAAGGAGGAAAAATGATTAATATAAATATTGATGGTAAAGATATAAGTGTAAAAGAGGGCTCTACAATATTAGAAGCAGCAAGACAGGCAAATATAGATATTCCTACTCTTTGCTATTTAAAAGGCATTAACCAGATTGGTGATTGCAGAATGTGTATTGTTGAAATTGAAGGGAGAAAAGGTTTTGCAACGTCATGTATCCAGAGGGCAGAAGAGGGAATGGTCGTACATACTCATACTCCAGCAGTATTAGAGGCAAGGAGAATGGTATTAGATTTAATAATATCTAACCATGCAAAAGATTGCCTAACTTGTACGAGAAACGGTAATTGCGAACTTCAAGCCTTAGCAATTAAGTTTAATGTTTTAAGTATTGATTATGAAGGAGAGAGAACAAAACATAAGGTAGATGATAAATCTCCTTCTATTGTAAGAGATTTTAATAAGTGCGTTTTGTGTAGAAGATGTGTAGGAGCGTGTAAGAATGTCCAAAATATAGGTGCCATCGATTGCATAAATAGAGGTTTTGAATCTTGCATATCTACAGCAGGAGATAATAGCTTAGCAGATGTTGATTGTACATATTGTGGACAATGTATTGAAGCATGCCCAACTGGAGCTTTACACGAAAAAGATGATACTGCGAAAGTTTGGATGAAATTGAAAGATCCAGACATATATACTGTTGTACAAACAGCTCCATCAGTAAGAGTTGCACTTGGAGAAGAGTTTGGAATGCCTATTGGAGAAAATACTGCAGGAAAAATGGTTACAGCTCTTAGAAAATTGGGCTTTGACAAAGTATTTGATACAAATACCGGTGCTGACTTTACAATAATGGAGGAAGCAAATGAATTTGTAGAAAGAGTATCAGATGGCGGAGTATTGCCAATGGTTACATCTTGTTGCCCTGCATGGGTACGTTTCGCAGAGAAAAATTATCCAGACCAATTAGAACATCTATCAAGTTGTAAATCGCCACATCAAATGTTTGGAGCAGTTATAAAATCGTATTATGCTAAAAAGTTTAACGTAGATCCATCAAAAATATATACAGTATCTGTAATGCCTTGTATTGCTAAGAAATACGAGTGTACACGTGAAGAAATGGAAGAAGATGGACTAAGAGATGTAGACGCAGTTATAACTACTCGTGAGCTTGCTAGAATGATAAAACAAGGAAATATAGAATATACAACATTAGAAGATTCTCTATTTGACGACCCTATGGGAGAGGCATCAGGTGCTGGAGCAATATTTGGAACGACAGGTGGAGTTATGGAGGCTGCTTTAAGAACTGCAGCAGATACAATTGAAAGAAAAGATCTAGGACAATTCGAATACAAAGACGTTCGTGGTGGAGCTGGAATAAAGAAAGCATCTGTTACAATAGCTGGAAGAGAAATTAAAGTTGTTGTCGCATCAGGATTAAAAAATGCGAGAAAAATAATGGACGAAATAAGAGCGGGAAAAGCAGATTATGACTTTGTAGAAATAATGGCTTGCCCAGGAGGATGTGTAATGGGTGGAGGCCAACCAATTAAAAACTCGAAAACTAGAAGCACTGTTGACGTAAGAGAATTAAGAGCAAACAGCTTATATTCTATAGATGAAAAGAGCGTGGTTAGAAAATCACATGAAAATCCAACAATTAAAACAATATACAAAGAATTCTTTGGCGAACCAGGCAGTGAAGTAGCTCATAAATATCTACATACTACGTACCATAAGCAAGATAAATATAAAATATAATATAAGGATATTTTAAAAAATAGGGGAAATGACTATAAATAAATTTCCTCTATGAAACATAAAAAGAGAGGAACAAAGAATAAAATGAAAATCTCAACTAAAGGCAGATATGCACTTAGAATAATGATAGATTTAGCAATACATAATTCAAATGAATATATATCACTAAAAGATATTGCTAATAGGCAGGAAATTTCAATGAAATATTTAGAAAAAATAATTGCAATGCTGAATAAAGCTGGCTATGTAAAAAGCTCTAGGGGAAATTTGGGAGGATATAAACTTACAAAAGAACCAGAAGAATATAAAATTGGAGACATATTAAGAACTGCTGAGGGAGATTTAGCACCTACTTTATGCGTGCAAGGAATATGTGACAGAAAAGATAAATGCTTAACATTTGACTTTTGGAAAGGACTAGATGAAGCAATAGAAAAATATGTTGATAGTAATACTTTAGCAGAAGATATAAAATATTACTACAGTAGTACTTTATAGAGTACTACTGCTTTATTTATTTTGGGTAAATTGAAGTATTTATTTCTTCATATAATGAATTTGCTTCCTCTTGATTTATGTACTGATATTCCAACATAGACGACACTACTTTCTTTTGCCTACTCTGAGTTAAATTAAAATTAACCGTTGGAGCATATACGCTAGGAGCATTGGGAATTCCAGCTAGCATTGTGGCATCGTATAAACTCATATCTTTAGGAGATTTTTTAAAATAGCCTTCACAAGCTTCTTTTATACCATAATATCCATCACCAAAATAAATCGTATTAATATAAAGCTCCAAAATTTCATCCTTTGAATATTTTTGCTCTAGTTCAAAACTTAAAATTGCCTCTGCAACTTTACGGCTTACAACATCATCCTCACTAATGAAATACATATTTTTTGCGGTCTGCTGAGTTATAGTACTTCCACCTTCTTTAAAATCTTTTTGTTTAATATTACTAACAACAGCTCGACCTAAAGAGATTACATCTATTGCACCATGATTATAATACCTGTGATCTTCTACTGCAACCACAGCATCTTTATAATATTCCGGCAAGTCATTAAGAGAAGTAAATGTATCAGATGATTTTATAGATTCAATCTTTTGAGTTAGACTAATCTCAGACAATTTAGAATCATATAATTTTTTGCCATTCATATAACAGGCAGTACAGATTATAACTATAACTAATAAAAGTACTAAAATTATTCTTCTAAAAAATTTCATAATATCACTCCTTTTTATACAAGAATATTTTACTAATCATATTATAACATATAATATGACAAAAAAATGAATATAAAGTGACTTTTATTAAAAATTGAATTAGATTAACAGTAAATTGTATAATGAGGTAAGATGATTTATAAAATAAAACTAAAAAATGGTCAAAAATATTTGACAAATTATATTTATTAATAGATAATATAATATGAAAAAATATCAAACAATGGGATAAATTTGCTTAAATTACAAAGGAGGAATTTAAAATGTATATATTTAATAAAATAACGGTAACTCCTCAACTACCGGATAGAATAAATAAGTTATCTGAAATAGCTGATAATTTATGGTGGGCATGGAATACCGATTTCTTAAAATTATTTAAGATAATAGACGGAGATTTATGGGAGACAGTAGGAAAAAATCCTATTAAATTTTTAAGACTTGTATCTCAAGAAAAGTTAGAAATTGTGTCTGAGAATCCAGAATTCCTAAAAGATTATGATAAGATTGTAAATGACTTTTTAGACTACATGAATAGCAAGAATACATGGTTTAGAAAAAATTATCCAAACAATAAAAATGATTTGATAGCATATTTCTCTGCTGAATATGGACTGGACCAGATATTGTCCATTTATTCTGGAGGTCTAGGAATTTTATCAGGAGATCATCTAAAATCTGCAAGTGATTTAGGAATACCACTTGTAGCTGTAGGACTTCTATATAAAAAGGGCTTTTTCCACCAAAAGATAAATGGCTATGGACAACAAATAGAAGAATATAAAGATAATGATTTGGATTCTTTACCAGTACATCCAGTTAAAGATTTAGATGGAAAAGATTTATTAGTGTATGTAAATATGCCAAAGAAAAGATTATACCTAAAAGTATGGCAAATAAATGTTGGAAGAGTTAAGCTATATTTAATGGACTCTGACATAGACGCAAATATACAAGAATATAGAGGAATAACATCTACTTTATATGGCGGAAATCAAGAGACAAGGATTCAGCAAGAAATTGTACTTGGAATGGCTGGAACAAGTCTACTAAAAGTACTAGGATTGAACCCAACTGTATACCACATGAATGAAGGTCATTCAGCTTTCTTAATATTAGAATTAATGAAAAATATCATAAAAGAAAAACAAATATCATTTGATATGGCAGAAGAAATAGTGGCTGCAAAAACAGTATTTACTACACATACTCCAGTTCCAGCTGGAAATGATATATTTCCTTTGTCACTAATAGAAGAATACTTCAAGGACTATTGGAAAAGATTTTCGATAACAAAAGAAGAGTTCTTTAGACTAGGTATGAAACCTGATGCCGATTTATCAAACACGGGATTTAACATGGGAATATTAGCACTTAAGTTTTCTGGAAAGAAAAATGGCGTTAGTAAACTTCATGGGGCTGTATCAAGGGAGTTGTTTGGAGAAGTATGGCCAAACATAGCACCAAATGAATCACCGATAGATTATGTGACAAATGGTATTCATACATGTACATGGGTGGCTCCAAATATAAAGAGACTATATAATAAATATTTGAAGCCATATTGGCAAGATGATATTCAAAATGATAGTACATGGCAAAAGGTTGCAGATATTCCAGATGAAGAATTATGGAATGCACATATGGAAAGAAAAGTTAAATTGTTAAAGTTGGTAAAGGAAAATATAACAGCAAGGTTAAAGAGAGAAGGGTATCATTATAGTGATATAAACGATATAACTTCAAAATTGAATCCAAATGCCTTGACAATAGGATTTTCAAGAAGATTTGCAACATATAAAAGAGCAACTTTAATATTTAAAGATTTAGAAAGAATAACCCAAATACTAAATGAAGCAGGGAAACCTGTACAAATTATATTTGCAGGAAAAGCACATCCATCAGATAGTGCAGGAAAAGATTTAATAAGATATATTCATGAATTATCTATGAAACCACAATTTAAAGGCAAGATATTCTTATTAGAAAACTATAATATTACATTATCTAAATATCTAGTAAGTGGTGTTGATGTTTGGTTAAATACACCTAGAAGGCCAATGGAAGCATCTGGAACATCAGGACAAAAAGCAGCCGTTAACGGAGTTATAAACTTTAGTGTACTAGATGGATGGTGGGCTGAAGGATATAACCAAAAAAATGGTTGGATAATAGGTACAAATGCTGAATACTCTTCATATGAAGAACAAGATAATGCCGATAGCGAAAGTATTTATCAAACATTAGAGAACAAAATAATCCCAATATATTATGATAAAGATGAAAAAGGAATATCAAAAAAGTGGATAGAAATAATGAAAAACTCTATAATTACAAATTCAGGGAAATATAGCACTTCAAGAATGCTTATAGATTATACAAGTAAATTTTATATTCCGCTTTGCGATTTATATAATAAATACTATACAGATTTATCTACTGTTGCAGAATTTAATACTTGGAAAAATAATTTATATTTAAATTGGAACAATATCACAATAAAACAAGAGAAGGGGAATTTGGATAATATAACAGTTGACGCAGGAAACAATATTACAGTAAGATGCAAAGTATGCCTTCCAAACATTACAAAGGAATCTGTAGATGTTCAAGTATATTATGGACAAATAATGGAAAATGGCATTGTAGATAACATAGAAATAATACCAATGAAATTAATTGGTGAAGATGAAGAAAAGAAAGAGTACGAATATGAAGCAACAGTTGCACTTACAACAGGTGGAAACTACGGATATACGTTTAGAGTAATGCCAAAACACGAAATGCTATTAGATTCAGCAAATATGAATTTAGTGAAATGGATAACAAAATAATAACGCTAGAAGCCTTGACATTCAAGGCTTTTTGCAATATAATGGTTACATAATTTTAAGAGAAAATTAGGAGGAGTAATATGGCAGACATAAACGAATTAATGCAAGTTCGTAAGGAGAAAGAGCAAAAATTAAAAGACAATGGAGTTAATGTACATCCAGAAAGATATGAAAGAACTCATTCTATAATTGAAGCAAGAAATCTAGAAGACGGTACAAAAAATGTATCAATAGCAGGGAGAGTAATGTCTAAAAGAAAATTAGGAAAAATAAGTTTCTTAGATTTACAAGATTTAGAAGGACATCTTCAATTATGTATTAAAAGAGATGATTTAGGAGAAGAAAATTACAAATTTTTACACGAAACAGTTGATATAGGTGATTTTGTTGGCGTAAAAGGAGATATATTTACTACACAAGCAGGAGAAAAAAGCTTGCAGGTTTATGAATATACATTTTTAGGTAAAGCACTACGTCCACTTCCAGAAAAATTCCACGGAATAACGGACATAGAAGCAGTTTACAGAGAAAGACACCTAGACTTAATAATGAACGAAGACACTAAAAAAAGATTCTTATTAAGAACTAAATTCATTAGACTAATGAGACAGTTTTTAGATAATCACAACTTCTTAGAGGTTGATACACCAGTTTTACAAAATACTGCTTCTGGAGCAACAGCTAAGCCTTTTATAACACACCACAACGCATTAGACATGGATGTGTATTTAAGAATATCTCCAGAATTAACACTTAAAAAGTTGATAATTGGTGGATTTACAAATGTATACGAAATAGCTAGAGACTTTAGAAATGAAGGAATGGATGCAAACCATTTACAAGACTTCACAATGGTAGAGGGATATAGTGCTTATTGGTGCTACAAAGACAACATGAAGTTCTTAAAAGAAATGATAACATACATACTAAGCAATTTATATGATGGAGATTTACATATAAAAATTGGTGACCAAGAAATAGACTTTGGAGGAGAATGGCCAGTTGTATCATTTAGAGACCTTATACTAAAAGATTGTGGAATTGATATAGATAAATTCACAACAGCAGAGAGCTTGTTAGCAGAAATAAAAGCACAAGGAATAAAACTTGAAGCTGATAACATAGAAAACTTAGGAAGAGGTAACTTAATAGATCAGTTATACAAAAAGGTAAGTAGGCCTAAAATAATAAACCCAACATACTTAGTAGCTCATCCAATAGACTTATCACCACTTGCAAGAAGTAATGACGAGCATCCAGAACTAACAGATAGATTCCAATTAGTAGTAAATGGACAAGAAATAATAAATGGATATTCAGAGCTTGTAGATTCAGCAGAGCAAGAAAGAAGATTAATTGAACAAAGCAAGTTAAAAGCAAACGGAGACGAAGAAGCAATGAGCATTGATAACGAATACATCAAAGCAATGGAATTTGGAATGCCACCAATCTCTGGTTGGGGACTTGGAATAGACAGATTTTTGCAATTCCTAACAAATAGCGATAACATAAGAGATGTTGTATTATACCCATTAATGAAACCAAGAACATCTGCAGAAGAGGAATAACACAGAATAAGAACAATAAAGCAAGCATTAAATTTAGCCAAATGCTTGTTTTTTTGGCTCTTTTGTTATAAAATATTGTAAAAATTTATTTTTAAGTAGGTAGAAGAAATTGAACAAGAAATGGGAAGTAAATGAAGCAGATGAAATATTAATAAATAAAATATCAGACGAATTTAATGTCAGCAGATTAGTAGCGAGTATTATAGCAAATAAAGGACTAAAAGACAGTAGTGAAATAGAAGTTTTTTTACATCCAAGAAGGTTTGATTTTCATAATCCTTTTTTAATGCCAGATATGGAAATTGCAGTAAATAGAATTATAAAGGCAATAGAGAATCACGAAAAGGTTGCCATATATGGAGATTATGATGTCGACGGAATCACAAGCAGTACTGTTTTAAAAAGATTCCTGTCAGAAAGAGGATTAGAAACAGATGTCTACATTCCAAATAGATTGTATGAAGGATATGGGCTGAACAATAACGAGATAAATGAAATTGCAAAAACAGGTCATACTTTAATTATAACTGTAGATTGTGGAATTACAGGAAAAGAAGAAGTAGCTCTTGCAAACAGTTTAGGAATAGATACAATAGTGACAGACCACCACGAACCACCTCAAGATGGTATTTTGCCAGAAGCGATTGCTGTTATAGATGCCAAAAGAAAAGATAGTAAGTATCCATTTAACGGACTAGCAGGAGTAGGTGTAGCTTTTAAATTAATACAAGCAATATCAATTAAATTGGGAATAAAAGAAGAAGAATATTTAAAATATTTAGATTTAGTTTGCATAGGTACAATATCAGATATAGTTCCTCTTGTAGATGAAAATAGAACAATATCTAAACTGGGGCTTAGACTTGTAAAGCAAACTAAAAATATTGGGTTAAAAGTCTTATTAGATAGTATAGGTTATCAGAAGATTGATTCTAATACAATATCATTTGGCGTAGCACCAAGGATAAATGCTTGTGGAAGAATGGGACATGAAAAAGAAGCACTAGAATTATTTTTAACGAATAATATAGAAGAAGCAAAAAAAATAACACAAAATTTAAATCAATATAATTTGGAAAGACAAGAGATTGAAAAAAGGATATTTAATGAAGTACAAGAAATGATGCAAAATCCGGAAGAACGAAAACAACCTTGTATAGTTCTAGGGGGAGAAAATTGGCATCATGGAGTTATAGGAATTGTATCCTCTAAAATAACAGACATGTATTTTAAGCCTAGCATTTTAGTATGCTTTGAGGGGAACTTAGCTAAAGGCTCTGGCAGAAGCATACCAGGTTTTGATTTGCATGAAGCTTTAGAAGATTGTGATACATATATAAAGCAATTTGGCGGACATAGTATGGCTGTCGGAGTTACAATAGAAAGAAATAATTTTTCAAAGTTTAAAGAGGAATTAGAAGAATATGGAACTAAGATGAATATATCTTCAATTGTTCCTGTAATAAAAATAGATGAAAAAATTCAACTACAAG
>CAMGAZ010000004.1 GCA_946008205.1 uncultured Clostridium sp.
TATGGTATCATTGTTTTCTTGTATTCTGCTTTTTCTGATGCACTACCAATCATATATTTAATACCAATAACTAGTAGTATTACAACTGCCACAACAATACCTACAACTTGTATAATATTAACAATTTTATTTCCTATAGTTACTAACTGTGTATCATCCACACCGCCCTGTCCATTTATCTTATCTAGAGTAGTTCCTGGATCAGCATATACAGCACTTGCTATTGTTGCTAATAACATTGTTACTAATAATATTATTGATATTATTTTTACTGTCTTTTTCATATTTATTCCTCCTTATTTTATTGTTTATATAAATGTCTCGTTTTTGCGAGAATATTAATAACTTATTTATTATGATAATGGTGCTAACAAATTAAGTACTAATTTCCAAATTCCAAATGCTCCAAATATAATTATGCACCCTACAACATATGGTATTAAACCTTTTTTTATTTCTGCTTTTTCTTCTATGGTTCCTGTTATAAATTGTATTCCTAATACAAGTCCCCATATTAGCGCTACGGCAATTCCCAGAATAAGTAATACATTATAAATAATATTAGAACCATCTTTTAAAGCTTGTCCATTAATTGGTGATTCTGATTCTTTGCCTTTATCTAGAAATGAATTTGCATCATCAACGATTTTTCCTGCTGTTGCTGATTCTGCTGTTGCTGATTCTGCTTTTCCACTACTTCCAGCATTAGGTGCAATTTCGGCAAATGCTTCTATATGGAAAGAGCAGGATAAAACCAGTATTAGAATTATATTGATAATTACTTTCGCATATCTTTTCATGGCATTTTTCTCCTATTGTTATATATTATACAACATTTTTATTGTTATTTCAACTATTTTCGTCATTCTACAGCTTGGCTTGTTAAATTTGCAATTAATTTTACTATTGTGCTTGTAGCAAATATCATTACACAACCAACTAAAAATGGAATCATAGTTTTTTTGTAGTCTGCCCTTTCTTCAACACTTCCAATCATGTATTTTATACCTATCATTAATAGAATAACTACAGAAAGTATTACACCTATTGTCTGTATAATTGTTGTAATCATTGAAATCACATCAATAACACTTTGAGGAGCTTCCTCATATGTTGGTTCATATTCGTTTGCGACAGGTAATCCTTCTTGTGCATACACAAATGCACTAGTTACTGTGCATAATATAATTAAAGTAATTACTATTATATTAACTATTTTTACTACTTTTTTCATTTTTCTTCCTTTTTCATAGTATTTAATCTAATTATATAGAATAAAAGTACAGAAGTCAACTATTTTTTACCTTTTTATCTCATCGTTTCTATAATATTGAGCTATTAATTCGTCTAATTCTACACTTAATTGATATACTATACTATAATCTTCACCATTTATTATACTTTCATTAAGTTTCTCTCTTAAACAACATATTCTTTCGTTTAACATATAATTTCTCCTTTTTTATACTTATAAATCTTCTTTCTTACAAAATACCATATCCAGCTCCTGTAGTCAAGTTTTTCCAAGGAGTATCGCGCTTTTTCGTGTTTCTTTTTTTTACTTATTTCTTAATTTTTTTTCTTTTTTAATATTTTTTCTATCCTTATATATTTTAAATATTATAATATGACAAATAAACTTAGAAGATTTTATTATTTGCAAAATAATAGAATCGTTGTCTGTTAACGATTCTATTTATTATTCGTACAGTAAAATTTTGGATATATGTTTTCTATTTTCCTCTTATTACTGACATTATCATATTGTCTTCTTTAAATACTTGTTCCAAAATTTGTTTTAGATACTTAGTATCTATTTCATCAAATTTATCCATGTATTCAAAGCTATTTATTCCTTTGATGTAGTCAGCTGCGAACATTCTGCCAATGTCTGAAACATTGTTATATTCTACAGCATATTCTCCATATATTTTCTTTTTTATTCTTTCAAAATCTTGCTCATTAATTTCATTTTCTTTCATTTGATTTATTCGTTGTAAAATTTTTTCGTATACATGTTTTGGTTCTTTAGATTGTCCAGCTATTAAAACATGTGCATATTCTGTTCCGAATTCATATTCACTGTCCGGCTGTGCCAACAAGTACCCTTCTTTATATAAACTGTTATATAAATTCGAACTTTTTCCTATTAGCATATTTAAAAGTATGTCTATTGCTATGTGTCTTTTCACAACATCTTCATAAGTTTCTTTAATGTTATCTTTGAACCCTATCATAAATAATGGCAGACTTACTTCCATTTGCTTTTCCGCATATTTTTTGTTTATTTCTTTTTTCTCTGTTGGGTATATTCTAGTTATTTCTTTTCTATCTGTATTTTTATTTAGTCTTGACTTTATTTCTTTTAGAATTTCTTCAGGAGCAAAATCCCCAACAATAACTAACACCATATTGCTTGGATGGTAGAATGTATTATAGCACTTATATAGCATATCTGGAGTAATTTTAGATATTGTTTCTACTGTTCCGGCTGTATCAATTTTAATTGGATTATTTTCATATAAGCAATCCATGGCATTAATATATAGTTGCCATCCTGGATCATCATCGTACATTCCTATTTCTTGTCCTATAATTCCTTTTTCCTTTTCAACATTTTTATCTGTAAAATACGGATTTTGTACATAGTTCATTAGCTCGTCCAGTCCCTCATAAAAATGTTCCGTACATTCAAATAAGTATGCTGTGTGATCATTTGTAGTATATGCGTTTGCATCTATTCCTAAAGCCATTAACGTGTACAAACTGTCTGTTCCATCTTTTTGTTCAAACATTTTATGTTCTAAGAAGTGTGCCACACCATCTGGAATGGTAACCTTTTCCCCTGTAGTACTATCAACAAAAGTATTATCTATAGAGCCAAATTTTGTTGCCCATATAATATACTTTTTTTGTATGCCTTGTCTAGGAATAATTATTACTTGTAATCCATTGTCTAATCTTTCTGTGTAGCACTTCTCTTTAATATTTTTGTTTTCTATTTCTTTCATTTAACTTTTCCTTCCCATTATAATTACTTACTTAAAAAGTATATTGTATTGACGGCAATTTTGTTTGCCAGGTTTGTAATTTGTTCTTTTGTTACGCTCTCTATTTGTTTGATATAAGTTTCAATATCTATTCTTTCTTGTTCCATTTCTTTGCCAAAATAGTATGATATGCTAGAATCTTGCTCGTCTTGCATAGATTTAAAGCTTGCAATTATAAGTTGTTTAGCATTCTCAATATCTTTTTGTGAAAATTCTCCATTTTTCATATCTTCAATTTGCTGCTTTATTATATTAACGGCCTTTTCATAGTTTACACTTTCTATTCCGCTCTTTATAATTATATTATCTTTATTTTTTATATATATCGACCCCGCACTATATGCTAAACTAGCTTTTTCTCTTACGTTTTGGAATAATTTTGAATTGGCTCCTCCGCCAAGTATCGCATTATATACAGATGTAATAGGTTTTTCCTCTTTATTTGTGTCTATGACATCTAGTCCAATAACCAGTTTTCCTTGTGATACATCCATTTTCTCTTTTATAACTTTTTCTTTAATTGGTTTCTTAGACTCATTTTTTATATATAAATCTTCAATTTTTCTAGGTTTTAATTTTCTTTGTTTAATATTATTAATTACTATTGTATCTATTTCTGAATTTTCTGAAAAATCGCCAGATATGAATATATCAATTTTACAATCTTGTAGTATTTTTAGATATGTTTCATATAGGTCTTCATTCGTAATTTTATCCAAGTCTTCTTCGTAACCATACGTGTACAAGCCATATGGTTCATCTTTATACATTTCTTCTAAGCATCTTGTATATGCATATCGTGCTTTATCATCTTTTCTAGCCCTTATTATTTGCCTTAAGTTTTCTTTCTCGCTTCTAAAATATTCTTCATCAAATTTTCTTTCTTTTACTAGTGGATTAAATATTATCTCAAAAAGTGTATTGATGCTCCCTTCTAGCACATTCTCTTTTTGGTACGTAAAATTATCATTTAGTGACTCTATATAAAATTTAAGTACACTATCATTTCCAAGCTTATCTATCCCGCAGTTAAATTCTGCACCATATAATTCTTCTAATTTTATATTTATCGCTTCTTGAGTTGTTAAATTTTTTGTTCCTCTTTTTAATATTGATAATATCAATGCATTTTTCGTTATATTCTCTCTATTAAGTTTTGTTGTTAAGTATACAGCTAACAAGTTTGTTTTAAATTTGTTAGTATTTATTTTATGAAATTTTATTCCTTCTTCTACCTCTATTGTGTTAAATGGCATCCTATGTTCTCCTTTCAATATTATGCTAATAGGCTCTTCACTACTTCATTTATTCTTTTGCCATCGGCTCTTGCCCCAATTGTCTTTTTAGCTTCTTTCATTACAGTTCCCATGTCTTTCATAGAAGTTGCTCCGACCTGTGCTATTATCTTCTTTACTTCCTCGGTTAATTCTTCATCACTCAATTGCTTTGGCAAATATGTTTCTAACGCTTTTATTTCCTCTGTAACTTGCTCGATTAAATCTTGTCTATCTGCCTTTTCATATTCAGACAAAGAGTCCTTTCTGATTTTTACTTCCTTCGCTATGATGCCTAGTATTTGTTCATCTGTAACTTCTATTCCTTTGTCTTTCTCAATTTGTAGAATTCCTGTTCTTACCATTTGAACTGCATTTTTTCTATTTACATCTTTATTCTTCATAGCCTCTTTTAAATCTTGTAATAATTTCTCTTTTAACATTATTCCCAACTCCTTTATTTTTATTTACTTTTTAAATACAAAAACGCTTTCAAAATATTTAACTATATTTTGAAAACGCCCCTTTTCTTTTATTTAATAATTAAAATTTTCTTTTTCTAGCTGCCTCTGAATTTTTTTTTCTCTTTACACTTGGTTTTTCATAATGTTCTCTTTTACGTACCTCTTGTAATACTCCATTTCTGGCACATTGTCTTTTAAATCTTTTTAAGGCATCTTCTATATTTCCATTATTTACTTTAACTTCTGACATTAATATTCCCCTCCTTCCGGTGCACTCTTTTGCATTCGTATGGGATTTTAAATGTCTTAAACACATTAAGACATCAATCTTTACATGCCTACTATTATAAACTAATTACATTATTCTTGTCAATACCACTTCTTATTTTTTTATGATTTTTGTCTTTCTTCTATGAAATCATTTATTATTAATTTGATAATTGTAATTACTGGCACTGCTAGGAACATCCCTAACACTCCAAAATATGCCCCACCTATAGTAACCGCAAATATCACCAAGAGCTGGCTAATTTCTAAAGAATCTCCTACAATCTTTGGATTTATAATGTTTGCATCAATTTGTTGTAAAATTATAACTATTATTGCCATCAATACCGCTTTTCCAAGGCCACCAGTTAATATTGTTATTAATACAGCTATTATAACTGCTACTATTGCTCCAAAATATGGAATTAAGTTAAATAAGCCTATCATAAATCCTAGTAATACTGAATATTTTACTTTTAATATTGACATTGCTATAGATACTAATATTCCAACTAATATTGCATCTAACACCTGGCTTGTTAAAAATTTGAAAAATATCTCATTTCCTCTGACAAAGTATTTCTTTATTTTAAAGTATGTGCTCTCTTTAAACATTGCCTTTGTTAGCTTTGATAAAAAGCCTATTATCTTAGTTCTTTGTAGCAATATATACACAGATACTATTATTGCGATAAATGCATCAAATATAGTTTCTATAGCACTAACTACACTTTTTATGTATGTTTGCATTTTTTCTATGTTTACAAAAGATGCAAGATCTATATTTTTTATACTTTCTAATATATTATCCTCTGGCAAGTTATTGATTTTCCCTATCACTGAATTATAATATTCTGGCAAATTAGCGAATAGATCTGATAGACTTTGTACTACAATAGGGATTATAAAATTTAATATTATAATAACAATTATTATTGCCATTATGTATGTTGTTAAAACACTTAATCCTCTAGCATGTTTATGTACAAATCTTTTTTTCTTTGTATTTTTGAATGTTTCCTCTATTTTTTTGCATGGCAGATATAATATATATGACATTAGTATTCCTAAGCAAAATGGCATGAGTACATTTATTAGATTTCCTAGCCATTTTCCTATTCCTGCTAAATTTCCTAATACATTATATAAGACAATAATTGCCAGTGCTAGTGAAAACCAGAACATCCACCTTTTAATATTATGTTTTTCTTCCTTCATTTTTCCATTCCTTCCATTTCTTATAGTTACAATCTTATATCTAATTCAACCGGGCAATGGTCACTTCCAAATATTTCACTATGTATTTTACTATCTATAATTTTTTCTTTTATATTATCAGATACAATAAAATAATCAATTCTCCAGCCCGCATTTTTTTCTCTAGCATGAAACATGTATGACCACCAAGAATAGCAGTCTTTTTTATCAGGATACAGATATCTAAAAGAATCTACAAATCCAGCATTTAGTAGATTTGTCATTTGGTTTCTTTCTTCATCTGTAAATCCTGTATTGTGCCTATTAGTTGATGGATTTTTTAAATCTATTTCATTATGAGCTACATTTAAATCTCCACATAATATTACTGGCTTGTTGGTCTTTAGTTGTTTTAAATATTCTCTAAAGTCATTCTCCCATTTCATCCTGTATTCTAGTCGTGTTAACTCTCGCTGTGAATTCGGAGTATAACAGTTTACTAGATAGAAATCCTTGTATTCTAAGGTTATAACTCTTCCCTCTTGATCGTGTTCAGGTATGTTTATTCCATATGTTACCCTATCTGGTTTTGTTTTTGAAAATATTGCAGTTCATTAATACCCCTTTTTTATTGCACTATTCCAATATATATAGTAACCTTCTGGAGCAAATTGCACTTGTCCTTCTTGTAGTTTTGTCTCCTGAACACAAAAAATATCTGCATTTATTTCGTTGAAAAATTCATTAAACCCTTTATTTAATGCTGCTCGTAATCCATTTACATTCCAAGATATTAACTTCATAATTTATTCCCTCTTACTTTTATACTAAGTACTAACATTTTACTATATATAATAAAAAATAGCAAGTTGTTACACTTGCTATCTTCGTTGATTCCAATTTTTATTTTAGAAATATACGTTTCCTCCAATATATTCACCTGATGCATTACCTGCTGCTCTAAAAGATAAATAATTATGATTTCTTTTTCCATTTAATGCATCTTTTACAGCTTGTTTTACTGTGTCGGAATAATTGCCATTTAGTCTTCTTTTCCAGTAGCTATCAATAGAATAGCAGAACTGTCCTGGTGCTTTGTATTGGCTTAACGGATCCGCTCCGTTTTTTGCCCATTTAGTACTTTCTGCTCTGTTACAAGCACATGTTATAACTGCTAATGCACCCTCATAGCTTGAGCTACATTCCTGTGCCGTTATTGCACATAATAAGTCAAATTCTTCATTCGAATATGACCACACACCATTGCTATATGTTGCAGAATAACTTCTAGTACTTCTGTTTGTAACCTTTTTTCTAACCTCTATTATTTTATCAATAGGTTCTTCTATTATGTTAGAAGAAATTTCTGTTCTTTCTATTTCCACATCATTTTGATATTTAACTTTGTAAGTAACCTCTTTTAGTCCATCTTTTCCTTGTTGAACTACAGTTTCTCTCTTATTTGAGTCATTGTCTGAAACATCTTTTGTAATTGTTTCATATGGTATTATTTCTTGTACTGTTTCAATCTTTTCTATTATTGAATCATACGATTTTAATAATGAATCTATAGTAACGTTCTCTGAAATTTCTGATGTTTCTGCTACTTCCACTGTTGGTTCTTTAGTTTTTGATATTTTTATTGTGTTATTATCTGATAATTCACTGTCTTCGTCTGGAATTACGCTTTCTTCTGGTAATAATATTATATGATTTTCATCTAATATTTCTGATATTTTTGTTTTTGATGTTGTAACATTCATTATGTATCCATTAGAAAGAATTATCTTAACGTTGTTAAGTTTTGCATTTGATGCCATAACCCCAACGCCCATTACGAATAATAGTATTAAGCATATACCAATTATTTTTCTAATTGGAAGTTGTGCTTTTTTTGCTTTCTCCATATATTTTTCGTTCCTCCTTTTGAAACAACAATCTTATTATACCATTTTTTCCTTTTTGTGTCAAATTTGTGATAATTTTAATTTTCCTTACAGCGCCATTTCATTCAAGAGTCATAGTATTTTTTACACTTTGTCCTAATATATAATATGCCTTATATTTCAGAAATATGCATAAAATGTTTAATTTTTTTATTTTATGTTGAAAATATTTTCAGCGTTTTTATATGTAACTTTTGCAACTTCTTCTAGCTCTACATTTTTTATATCTGAAATCTTTTGTGCTATATATTTTACGTTTCTTGAGTCGTTTCGTGTTCCTCTTAAAGGTTCGGGCGCCAAATACGGGCTGTCTGTCTCTATTAATATTCTATTCAGTGGAATCATATTTATAATTTCTTCTGCATTTTTAGAATTTTTAAAAGTTACTGGCCCCGCAATGGATATATAAAAATCTAACTTTAAGGCTTCTTTTACTAGTTCTCTATTAAACGGGCAACAATGGAATACTCCTTTTTTATTTACTGTATTATTTTTTAAAATTTCTATAGTGTCCATCACTGCTTCTCTAGTATGGATTACTATTGGCTTCCAATTCGTTTGCAAGTTTTATTTGCTCTTTAAAAGCAAATATTTGAATGTCTCTGTTTTCTTTGTTCCAGTGATAATCTAGCCCAATTTCTCCTATCCCAACAATTTTATCCTTGTCATTTTCACTTTCCTTTTTTAATTTATAATTTTTTATAATTTTTTTTAGTCTTAAGATTTCATCTTCCGTGTCTTTCAAGGTTGCTTTAACATCATTTGGTGATATTCCTGCTGTAGTATATATATATTTATATTTTTCTGCCAGTCTAATTCCGTATTCAGAAGACTTTAGATTGTATCCTGCACTCATAAATTTTGTAACGCCAGAATCATATATTTTTTCTATAATCTCGTATCTATCCGCATCAAATTTTTCATCATCATAGTGCGCATGAGAGTCAAATAGTTCCATTTTCATTCCTTTCCATTTTAAAGCAATATATTTACACTTGCTACAGCATATTCTTTTATGTGTGATATACTCACATCTATACTATCTATTTTATCTAGTTCTTTTTCAACCTCTTTCGAAATTGCAACAAACCTTACAATAGGTTTGCCCCCTTGGTTATGTATCGTTTCTATATTTTTCCATGATATAGAGTATTTATCTTTTAATAGTGTTGATATGGCTTTAAAAGTAGCTTCTTTAACAGCGAACCTTGCAGCATAACACTGATATTTATTTTTGTTTTTGCTTTCACAATATTTTATCTCTTGATCTGTATATACTCTTTTTACAAAATCCTCTCCCAATTCTTCTACAGAGTTCTTTATTCTATCTACCTCTATTATATCTATTCCTGATTTTATCTGCATAGTTTTCTCCTCTTTAAAGCAATTTAAAAATGCTTATGATATTCATTATTAATAATAAAATTAATACAATTACTATAATTTTGTTTGTTTTTGCTGTTTCTTCGATGTTTAGATTTTTATAAAACAAATCATATTTATTTTTTACCTGCAAATACAATGAATTTAATTTCAAGATTTTTTTCCATTCTGTATCTAGTAAAGAGCCTATATTATCGTTAGTTATTTCTTCTATCCATACATTTTGCGTAAAGTCTATAAATTCGTGTTTTGTGCCACTTAATCCGTTTCCTTTTCTTAAATCGTAGTTTAATTTTTTTAAATATATCTTTTTGTATAATTCAAATATATATTGATATAAGTATTGTCTTTCAAATTTATGGGGTACTTTCGTACAATTCTCAGAATCTATGTCTGACGTTAATAACGCTGTTCCAACATTACTACATCCATATAATTCGTTTTTAGATTTTTCAATACAAGACATTTTATTTTTTATTCCGTCATCCCCACAATCCGCTATATAGTCCGATTTTTCCACATTTGCAAATTTATAAAACTCCTTTTCTAGCAATTCATCATTTGTATTGTTCCAATCTTCTTGTCCTATACATGCATATGAGTATGTTATAAATCTGTCAGTATATAAATTTATTTTACTGGCTTTTTTGTTGCTTCCAGTAATTTCTTTGATTAATGTAGTAATTTCTTTAATACTGTTAAACTTGTCTGTTTGTATCTTTATGTTTTCATATCCTCTAAGATTGTATGCGTCAGATTTAATATCTCTAAACTTATAATTGAAATTGCATAAATCCGCTAACGTACTTTCTTCCTCTAACATCGTTTTCATTAGCAGAAAACATATTCCAGTGTTAAAACATATAAGGTTGATATTGGTAATAGTAAAAAATATTCCGTCCCTTTTTCCTGCTTTTCCTTGAATATCATTTTTCAAATTATATTCAAACATAGTGCATGGATATTTAGACAATAAAGTTGATTTCATTTTTTTGTCCAAATCATTAAGTTTTGAGATTCTATATTTATCGAAGTCCATTGTCCAGAATAGTGTTTCTCTTGCTTTTGGTAAGAAATATGAATATAAATCCTCATCTTTTTCCTTATCAAATATTTTCATTTTGAATCTTGGACTACTAATCAACTTTTGCAGATACTTATTGTATTCTCTCTTGCTGATTATATATGGATATATAAAATATGTGTATTGGTATTTAGTCTTTAGTTCCATATTGATTCTCCTTTAATTATTCCGTATTATATTTTATTTAATATAATAGTTAGCATTTATATCTTCTGCCAAATGCCATTTACCTATGAAATCTATTATAGGATTATTTATTAATTCCAGTGAAGGTTCCACTACTGTTTCACCTTTTGAATTTATTGTTCCCCACTTTCCATCTTTTTTTACAGCAACATAACCAGAGTCATTTTGTTCTGTTGCATCGTCATAAATATAATTTACTACAACCACATTATTTTTATCTACGTATCCGTATTTTCCGTCCTTTTTCGACAAGAATAGTGTGTTATTTGTTAGTATTTCTGTGTTTTTCTTTTCCTCAAATTTAAAGTTATAATACTTATAATCAAAATTTACTCTGACCTTCATATATCCTTTATCTGTATTTATTTCAGATACAATTCCTGATAGTTTTAAGCTAAAATTTTTATCAAACAAGTCTGTTTCTATTTTTTCAGAATCGCCTTCTATAATATTAGCTTCTTTAATATATACTAAATTCTTATATTTAAAATCAATTTTTATAGCATTATCTGTGTCTATTACTCCATATAAATTGTCTTTTTTAGCTATATAATAGTTCTGGTATATGTTTTTTAAGCTATCGTATTGTGGTGCTATTTTTTCTTCGCCTGTTGTCAATGCAATTCCATATTTTCCGTCTTTTTCTACTGTCATGTATGTTAAGTCTATTGATTTTACATCATCGTATTTTAAGTCATCAGATGAGTTATTAGTTGTATTGATTATCTTCCATATTCCATTTTCTTTTGCCACATAAGTGTTTTCTGAATAAACATGTTTAATCTCTTCGTAGTCTATAGGCAATGTCATTTTCTTGTTTGTTCCAATTATTCCAAATTTTCCTTCTGAACTTTTTACAATATATCCGTCCTCATATTTTGATGTAAGCGCTGTTATTTGCTCATATTCATTTTCTATAATAGCTGAGCCTGTAGCACTTACTAATCCCATTTTTCCATCTTTTACTGTTACTAAGCTATTATTTATTCCTATAATTGGTTCTATACTATCATAATCGCAATCTAGTAAAACTTTACCAGAAAAATCAATTAATCCGTATTTGTCACCTTTTTTTACTCTTAAGCAACTTTTTTCATACCATAAATTATTTTGTTTATCATAGTTTTGTATTGCTTCTACTTGCTCATATCCAGAAAATAATTGCTCATTTTTTTCATTTATGGCCTTTGTCTTATATGTATTGTTAGAATAATCTACATCATACATTACTATAAATACTGGCTTTTCTTTATTTGGTATAATTATCATTTCGTCATAACTTGGATTTATTACAGTTTCTCCAGACGAATTAATAACTCCCCATTTATCATTGTCAAAAGCAGCATAATATGCCATTGCTATGTTCTTCTCTGTTGATGATTTTGTTGGTTTCATTAGTCTTACTAATATTAATATAAACATTATTATCGCAAGAATAGCAATAACTACGGCAAATACTTTTTTCACGTTTAACTTATTACCTGTTCCATTATATCTTTTTCCTTTACTCATAAACGACCTCTCTAATTTTTATACTTTTTCTACGTTTATAATATATCACAAAACAAACTGCAATTACAATACAGAATCAGCATTTTTTTCATCTTTCATTTTGCAGTATATATTGCATTAACAACCGCGCTGTAAAGTGCTCGCAATAAAGCCATATAAATTTTGAATTTATATGGCTTTTATACATATTAAGTTATCCTTTTTCGTTTATTTTATAAGCTAATACTGTCATATCGTCTTTTTCTTTGCCGAAATCATTATCTATTGCTTCTTCTAAAATTATGTCTGCAATTCGTTGAGGATCATCTGTTTCAATCTTTTCCATTATTTCTTGTACCCATAGTTCTTTGCTCATGTATTCTTTATTTGAGTCTATAATTCCATCGCTACACATGATTACGATATCCCCATTTTTTAAGTCATAATTATATTCTACTAAATCTATATTATCTAATATTCCAGTTGGCAAAGCTACTGCCTTTAATATTTCTACTTTTCCGTTTCTTTTAATAAAAGTTGGGCAAGCACCATTTTTTATAAATTTCATATTTCCTTTATATAAATCTAAAATGCTTACGTCCAATGTCGCATACATATCATCATCTGTATTGGCAGAAATTGTTGTATTTATCAATTTTAGTGCAGTATCATTATTAAAACCCGATTGCAATAATCTTTCTAGCATTTTTATAGCAATTTTACTACTTTTTCTTGCTTCAGGTCCAGAACCCATTCCATCACTTATCGCTAATAAGTATTTGCCATCTTCTAGTCTCGTTTGTAGTGTTGTATCTCCTGATATAATTGATTCTGATTTTTTGGCCTTTGCTATCCCCACTTGTATTGTATATTTATCCTCTGTTGTAAATGTGTATACGCAAGTGTCGCCATTTAATCTTAACCCACATTTTTGTTTCTGCAATACCATTTTTTCTTTTAGAACTTTTGCCAAGACTCGTGCAATTTTTTTACAACTACACTCTTTCCCATCCACAGATTCGCACACACCTGTGTATAAATTTACTAGATATTTGCCACTTTCTTCTTGCTTTATAGTAATATCTTTTAGTATTATGTCTTTTTCTTCTAGCAAAGTTTTTATTTGTTCTTTTTGAACTTTATAAATATCATTTTCTTCTTTTGTAATCTGATTTGCCAAATTTGATAAAGCTTCTGATACACCATTTAGTTGGCTTGACATAGTCTTTTTGTTTTCATCTAGTTTTTTCTTCCAAATAAAATTTAATTTGCTTACTCTATAAGAAGAATTTATTGCTCTCACCATTTCATCTATATCGTTTTTAGCGACATAATCATCTTCTTTGGAATCTTGACTAAAACCCATTATATAATTATTATGGCTAGCAAATATTTCTACTATATCTTTTCTTGTTATTACTTCTCTTGAAATTAATACATTAAAAATCTCATCAAGAATATTTTCGTTATTGTTGTATATGTCATCATATAGTAAATTTTCTTCTTTTCCATCTAAATTATTAAATAATTCTTCTTCAAATAGCTCTTGATTTGCTTTTTCTTGTTGTTCTAATTCTTCATCGGTCACTATAGTTGCCGCTGCATTTTCGTATTCTTTTGCAATTTGTGAAATTGTGCTTGACATATTATTTAATTTATTTACTGTTTCTTTATTTTCTTCCAGTGTTCTTACCGTAGTTTCTGGCAATAGCATCGCGTTATCTACAAAGTCACTTATATCTATCTTATAAGACTTAGGAATTGCTAAAAGCCCTAACGCTGCGATTAATATTTCTTGAAACCTGATTATTTCTATATTGTTTCCATTTGCAACATATGAAAGAACTATATTTCCTATAACGAATCCAACTATAACTCCAACTTTTCCCAATCTATTTAATAGTCCTGCTATCATTCCCGATATTGCATATGCCGCAATCATTACAGGTTCTTGTCCTGTTAATATTCCTACTGCAGTTCCAATGGTTATCCCTGTTGTTCCTCCAACAAGCATTCCATTTTTCCAGCCCATTACAAGTACTATTAAGATACTAAGTATATTCCTTATAGAGAATCCAAATATATTTAGATTTCCAAAGCAATTTACTGCCAAAGCTAGTATAAAGCTTGCGCCCATTACTTCTTCTATTGAGAACACTTTTTTTAATCGTATTTCCTTAAATACGATTAATGAGTTCACAAATACTTTGTATAATATAAATGTTGCTATAGCCACCATTATGTTGTAAAGTAAATCATATACTAAAAAACCTTTAAACATCATTTTGACCATTTGTACAGCAAAAACAGCAAAAGACATTTGTATTCCTACTTTGAATTTTTCATTTCTTCCTTCTTGCTCTATTGGTCTTTTTATTAAAATGAAAGCAACAAATACTAATAGTGTTAATATGTAGAATAGTAAGCCACTTCCTCCAAATTTTATACCTGTTCCAATTAATGTTAGAACACATACTATCGCAGCAGGAACTCCTGCTCCAAAACTAGCTGCTGTAATTGCATAGCCAAATGGTGCTACACTTGTGAATATTGAGCTATCATTTCCTCCAATTAAAGATATCATAAATGACATGATATAAATTATAATATTGGGAATACTAAAATTTTTTCTTAATATTTGTTTTGTTTTGCTATCACTACTTTCCGTAGCAAATTCAACATCCTCATCAAAAACTTCCTCTGTATTTTTTGATAAATTCTGAAACATCCTTACCACCTCTTACTTTTTAACTTTCGTTTTCATTAAGCCCTCTTTTGTATAAACTTTATACTGTTAGTATTTTAGTACAAGCTTAATAATTTGTTTGTCGTTTTTAGGTTGAAAGCTAAAAAAGTGTTTTACATCTTGTGATATATTTTTATTATATTTTTTTATTTTTTCTATTATTTTTATTTATATTAAAAAATATCAAAATTATTTTATCTTATTTTGGCACAAAATACAATACTTTAGCATGAAAAAGAGTAGCCACAATATGTGTAACTACTCCTATATTTTTTATTTTCTTACTTCTACGTCTATATCTACATGTTCACCATTGATATTTGTATCTGTGTAAGATTCTCTTTGTACATTGTATACTACTTCATCAGTTAAAGTCTCATGTTTTATTTCTTCTTCATGTTTCTTTACTAGATTCTCTAGCTTTTCGTTGTTTGCAATGTAAAGATTTATCCTATCTAAAACTTCAAATCCTTTGTCTTTTCTCATATTTTGAACCTTAGATAATATTTCTCTTAAGTCTCCTTCTTCTTTTAGCTCTGGTGTTATTGTTGTTTCTATAATAACTCCTATTTCACCTTCACCAGCAAATGCAAATCCTTCTTTTCCTTGCATTGTAACTAATAAGTTGCTTGCATCTAAGTCTATTTCAGTATCATCTATCATAATAGGTTGTACTTTGCCAGCCTTTACTGTGTTTGCAAGGTCCATTTGATTCATTTTTGCTATTTCTTCTTTTATTCTTGGTATTAGTTTACCATATTCTTTACCAAGTACTGGAAGGTTTGGCTTAATTTCAAAATTTACGTATTCTGACATTTCAGCTCCAAGAACAACTTTCTTTACATTCATTTCGTCTTTTACTATGTTTCCGTAGTATTCTGGTAAAGTATCTACAGAAATTAGCATTTCTGATAATGGTTGTCTATTTTTGATGTTAGCTGAGTTTCTAGCACTTCTTCCTAATCTGACTATTTTATATGCTAAGTCCATTTCTTTTTCTAGTTTTTCGTCTATTTCTTCTTCATTTACTTCTGGCCAATAGCACAAGTGAACACTCTCTGGTGCTGTTTTATCCAAGTTGCATACTAAGTTTTGGTAAATTTCATCTGTCATAAATGGTATAAATGGTGCTGCTACTTTTATTAGTGTTGTTAATACTCTATATAATGTTACATACGCTCCAATCTTTTCATCAGTCAACTCTGAAGCCCAGAATCTTTCTCTGTTTCTTCTTACATACCAGTTAGATAAAGAATCTGTAAAATCTGCTATATCATATGCAGCATTTGTAATATCATAGTGTTCTAGCTTATCAGCAACAGATTTTATTAATGAATTTAACTTAGAGATTATCCATTTATCCATTACATTGTCAGACTTGAAATCTTTATATTCTAATGGATTGAATTTATCTATTTCTGCGTATAGAACATAGAATGAATATACATTCCATAAAGTACTTAAGAATCCTCTTTGACTTTCTTGTACATTTTCTATAGATAAACGAGATGATAGCCATGGTGCACTTGCTGTATAGAAATACCATCTTGTAGCATCTGCTCCAACTGTATCTAGTAGTACTAATGGATCAACTCCATTTTTCTTAGACTTAGACATTTTCTGTCCTTTTCCATCTAATACATGTCCTAATACTATACAATTTTCAAAAGGTGTTTTTCCAAATAGAGCTGTTCCTAATGCAGTTAATGTATAGAACCAACCTCTGGTTTGGTCTATTGCTTCTGAAATATATTGTGCTGGGAAGTTATTTTTGAACATTTCCTCGTTTTCAAATGGATAGTGCCATTGTGCAAAAGGCATTGAACCAGAATCGAACCAGCAGTCTATAACTTCTTTTGCTCTGGTCATTTCTTTTCCACATTTTGGGCATTTTAGATGAACATCATCTATATATGGTTTGTGAAGTTCTATGTCATCCGGTACATTTATCCCTTTTTCTTTTAACTCTTCAATACTACCAATACATTCTTGGTGTCCGCATTCGCAAGTCCAAATTGGAAGTGGAGTTCCCCAATATCTATCTCTGGAAATTCCCCAATCTATTACATTCTCTAAGAAGTTTCCAAATCTACCTTTTTTAATTGTTTCTGGATACCAGTTTACTTTGTCATTGTTGCTAACAAGTTCATCTCTTAGCTTACTCATTGCAACGAACCAGCTCTCTTTTGGATAATATAATAATGGTGTATCGCATCTCCAACAGTGTGGATATGAATGTAAATGTTTCTCTTTTGCAAATAATTTATTTTCTTCTTCTAACCACTTGCAAATATCTTCATTACAGTCCCTTACAAATCTGCCTTTCCAAGGTTCTACATCATCTACAAATTTACCATTTTTGTCCACTAAATTTACAAAAGTTATTCCGTTTTTCTTTGCAACCAAACTATCGTCTTCACCATATGCTGGTGCAATATGAACTATTCCGGTACCATCTGTTAGTGTTACATAATCTCCATGTATTACTTCAAAAGCTTTTCCTTCTACTTTTGCAAAAGGCATTAACTGCTCATATTTAACGCCTAATAATTCTGTGCCTTTATATTCTTTTAATATTTCATATTCTCTGTCTTTAAGTACTGTTGGTACTAATTCTTTTGCTAAAACATATACTTCGTATTTTGGCTCTTCTTCTGTTCCAACATTTACTTTAACATCACAGTAATCATAAGCTTTGTTTACACATAAAGCTAAATTTGATGGTAATGTCCATGGTGTTGTTGTCCAAGCAAGAATATATTTTTCTTCTCCTACAATCTTAAATTTTGCAGTGCAAGTTAAGTCTTTTACATCTTTGTATCCTTGAGCGACCTCATGAGAAGACAATGCTGTGCCACATCTTGGACAATATGGCATTACTTTATGTCCTTCATATAATAAGCCTTTCTTCCATAATTCTTTTAATGCCCACCATACAGATTCAATATATTTGTTATCATATGTTATATATGGGTGTTCCATGTCAACCCAATATCCAACTTTGTTGGTCATTTCTTCCCAAATATGAACATACTTAAATACACTTTCCTTACACTCTTTAACAAAGTTTTCTACTCCATATTCCTCTATTTGCTCTTTTCCAGATATTCCAAGCTTTTTTTCTATTTCTAGTTCTACTGGAAGTCCATGTGTATCCCAGCCAGCTTTTCTAATTACTCTATATCCCTTCATAACTTTGTATCTTGGAATTATATCCTTCATAACCCTCGTTATAATATGTCCAGCATGTGGCATACCATTTGCTGTTGGAGGACCATCATAAAATGTAAAATATCTTTTCCCTTGATTCATATCAAAGTTCTTTTTTATGATATCTTTTTCCTTCCAAACTTTTGCAATGTCTCGTTCCATTCCAACAAATCCATCTTTTGTTAGTTCAACTTTTTTGTACATTAGATTCTCCCCTTTCTTCTAATAATTAATAATAACAAAAAATCGCACATACCTGTATATAGGAAATGTACGATTATATTTACACAATATAATATATACAAAATAATAACCACCTTATACAACATACCAATATATGTGCCCTTTATAACGTAAGGAAACGGCGAATCTTACTTTTATTTCAGACTGCAACTCAGAGGTGATATTCATACTAAATTAATTTAGAAGGGCTTTCACCATCCCCTACTCGCTTAGTATTTGGTCTAATATTACTTGTCCTCGTCATAGTTTTTGTTTCATTATTATTTATCATTTTATTTTATATGTGCTATTATAACACATGATTGCTCTTCTGTAAAGATTATTTATAATAATTCAATTTTTAAACATTTTATTATATCAAATATGGTAAAAATATTTTTGCTAAGCTTAGAAATATGAAGAATCCCAATACATCTGTTGCCGTTGTTAAGAATATTGATGATGATAGTGCTGGGTCTATTTTCATTTTTTCCAATACTAAAGGTATCAGTATGCCACATATGCCTGATATTACAAGGTTTGCTATCATTGCTAAAAATACTATTATTCCTAAATATATATTTCCATATATTGCAGAAACGATTAATCCAGTTACCATTCCTATAATTGCTCCATTAAATACTCCTAGTAGAACTTGTTTTCCTAATAATCGCCATGCATCTATTAAATCTACTTTTCCCATCGCAATATTTCTTATTATTATTGACACTGTTTGTGTTCCAGCATTTCCTCCCATTCCAGTTATAATCGACATTATAGAAGACAATGCAACAACTTGAGCTATTGTACTTTCAAAAGATTTTACTGTCATAGATGCCAAGAAAGCTGTTATTAAATTTACAAATAGCCAAGGTAATCTTAACTTTATAGATTCTCCAAGTGTGCTATCTAGTGTTTCTTCTTTAGCAACACCACCCATTTTCAAAATATCTTCAGTTTGTTCTTCAACCATTACATCGACGATATCATCTATTGTTATAATTCCAAGCATTGCTTTCTTTTTATTTAATACCGGAATCGCAGTCAAATCATATTTTGATGCTATCAATGCAACTTCCTCTTGGTCAATTTCTGGTTCTACATACACAAAATGTTCATTTGTTATTTCCTCTAGTTTTTGGTCCTCTGGAGCTACTAGTATGTCCCTTAATTCTGCAGTTCCAATTAATTCTTTGTTCTTATTTACCACAAATATTGTATCTATTAATTCTGTTTTTGGTGCAATTTCTTTTATCTTTTTAATCGCATCTTCTATTACTAAGTTGCTATTTAGTGCTATATATTCTGTAGTCATAATACCACCAGCACAGTCATCTCTATATCCTAGCAACTGTTTAATTATCTTTTTATCTCCCTCTTTCATAAGGTTGATGAGTTCTTTGGCTTTTCCAACATTAATTTCACCTAAAATATCGACAATATCATCTTTTGACATATACCCAAACAATTTTAAAGTTCTTTTATTTTCTAAAAGTTTTATTATTCTTAATTGAGTTTTTAACTCTGATTCTTCTAATATTCCAGCTAATTCTTCATCATCTAGTTTCTGGCACAATTCT
>CAMGAZ010000005.1 GCA_946008205.1 uncultured Clostridium sp.
TCGGTATGGAGCGGGTTAATGGTATTATGGTGTTAGTCGTTGTCGATGTGGTTTGTTTGTTTTTGTTTTTTATTTTGCAGTTGGCTACAGGCAGCAATAAGGTACGTTCTTTTACTAGGTTTGTATTTGGTTTTTTTCTTTTTTTTACGATTATAAGTGCTGTTACTTCGTTTATTCCATGGGAAATATTTATAGTTGCTATAGTGTCTGTGATAATACCAACAATCTTAGATGTCGTGAATAATATAATTACAAGAAAAGAAGGAAACATTAAAACTAAAAGGTTTGTAAAAACTATTGACGGGATAAAGGCAAGTGTACTAAGGGCAATATTAGATTTATTATTGATACCTGATAAAATGTATATAACGTTAAAGGCGGAATGTAAAACAATTTACAGAATGAAAAGAAGTAAAAAACATCTACTAGAGTGGATGACCTCAGAAGAGGCGGAGAAAATTGCTAAAACAGATGTTATATCATATTACAAAAATATGTGGGCGAACACAATAATTGGACTAATAGGAATACTATGCGTATTATTTAGTCCAATTCTGCAAATTAAAAGTAATGGTATATTAGCATTATTGTTAGTTATAAGCACAGTCTGGTTATGTGCGCCTAGTGTAATGTACAAAATTAGCAAGAAGAAGAAAGTAGAGAATGCATTGGAACAAATCAATGCCGATGAAAAAAAATACTTATTAGATATAGGTTATAAAACTTGGTTGTATTTTAAAGAAAATCTTACAGAAAGAGACCACTTCTTGCCACCGGATAATTATCAAGAGGATAGGAAACCCAAATTAGTGATGAGAACTTCATCAACTAATATAGGACTTGCATTGCTTGCAGTTACAGCAAGTTATGATTTGAAGTATGAGAACTTCAACGATACAATAGATTTATTATACAAAATGATAAATACGATTAATGATTTACCAAAATGGAATGGACATTTATATAATTGGTATAATATAGAAACTCTAGAACCACTAAACCCTAAATATGTTTCATCGGTAGATAGTGGTAACTTTGTTGGATATTTATATGTATTAAAACAATTCTTGATAAAAAAGAAAGAAGAAATAGAAAATTGTGGAGCAGATGATAGCGAAAAAAATAATGAGATATATCAGAATTTGAAAAGCAAAGATGAAGGGAACAGTGAGGTAGTAGTAAAGAATGATGATATTCTTAACAAGGTAGAATTTATGATTGAATCAATCACAAATATAATAAATAATACCGATTTTTCAAAATTATATGATACAGAAAATAGATTATTCTCTATTGGTTTTAATATTGAAGAAAATAAATTAACGGATTCATATTATGACTTACTTGCTTCAGAAGCAAGGCAAACAAGCTTAATTGCTATAGCTAAAAAAGATGTAAGTGAAAAACATTGGTATAATCTAAGTAGAACATTTACTACACTTAACAATTATAAAGGACTGGCCTCATGGTCAGGAACTTCTTTCGAATATCTAATGCCGACTATAAATATTGAACAATATCCGGGGAGTATATTAGATGAATCTTGTAAATTCATGATAATGAGCCAACTTGAATACTGCAAGAAGCTAGGAATTCCGTGGGGAATATCTGAAGCAGCTTTCAACTTAAAGGATCTAAATAATAATTATCAATATAAAGCATTTGGAATACCATGGTTGGGATTGAAAAGAGGACTTTCAGATGAAATAGTTACATCATCATATGGGTCAATATTAGCAATAAATCAAGAACCTAAATTAGTTATAGAGAATTTAAAAAAATTAGAGTCAGAAGATATGTATGATAAGTACGGATTTTATGAATCAATAGATTTTACGCCAGGAAGAGCGAAGAATGGCTATGCACCAGTGAAAACATATATGGCACACCATCAAGGTCTAATTCTACTATCAATAGATAATTTGATGAATGATAATATTATACAAAAGAGATTTAAACAAAATCCTGAAATTGAAGCAGTAGATATTCTTATGCAGGAAAAGATGCCAGAGAATATGATTACTACAAAAGAGGAAAAGGAAAAAATAGAAAAAATTAAATATCAAGATTATGAAGATTATACTCAAAGAAAATATACAAAGATAAATGAATATATGAATGTTTCAAATGTTATAGCAAATGACAAATATACTGTCGTTCTGGATCAATACGGAAACGGATAAAGTAAATATAAAGATATTCAGATAAATAGATATAAAGAAACAGATGAAGCAGAGCAGGGAATTAAATTTTATATAAAAAATATACGCAATAAAAATATATGGTCAAATACGTATTCAAAAAGCTTGCGAAAACCAGATAAATACAACATAATTTTTGCTCCAGAGGTAGATAAGATAGTAAGGAATGATGAGAATATACAAACTGTTACAAAAACGATAGTAGATACTGATGAAGCAGTAGAAATACGAAGGCTAGAATTGAAAAATACTGGTACGACTGAGGAAATACTAGAAGTTACAGGCTTTTTTGAACCAGTATTATCTAATAAGATGCAAGATTATGCCCATAAAGCTTTTAATAATCTATTTTTGTCATACGAGTATATGGATGCAATAAACACTATCCTGATAAAAAGAAAGGCTCATACAAATGAAGAAAGAGATATGTACATGGCAATAAGCCTATACACGCAGGCTAATAGCCTTGGAGAATTAGAATATGAAATTGATAAGGAAAAATTCTGGGGAAGATGTAATTATAATTTACCAAAAGAAGTTGAAAATTCTATTCCATTTAGCAAAAAAATAGGATATACGACAGATCCTATTATAGCACTTAAGAAAACTATAAATATTAAGCCGGAGGAAACGGCTTCATTAGATTTGATAATATCTGTTGGTGAAGAAAAGGATATTACAATAAGAAATTTATTTAAGTTTTTAAATAACGAGAATGTAAAACGTACTTTTGAGTTATTAAAAGCGAAAAGTGAAGCGGAAAATAGATATCTCGGGATAAAAGGTAAAGATATAGATGTGTATCAAGAAATGCTTTCGTACTTATTGTTTACACCGAAAGTCTCAATAAAAAAACCTCTAAAAGATAAAAACTTTCCAACGTCTGAACTTTGGAAATATGGAATATCAGGGGATCTTCCTATATTGCTAGTAAAGATAAAAGATATAAATGACATAGATATTATAAAAGAAGTATTAAGTGCATATGAATTTTTTAGAGTAAAAAATATAAAAGTAGATTTAGTAATATTAAATGAAGAGAGTGAATCATACGAGAGCTATGTTAAAGATGCTATTCAGTCTGCGATTATGAATAAAAATATTGCTTATTTATTGAATGTACCTGGAGGAATTTTTTGCCTAGAGAATATTGAAAAGCAGGATAAAAAATTGTTAGAGACGAGAGCTAACTTAGTGATTAATGCAAACTATAGCTCTTTAGCACTACAAATGGAAGATATTGAAAACAGAACTATGGACAATATTAAGGAAACTGTTTGTGATTCTAAGCAAAATATGATAGTGGATACTAATGAGGAAAAGGAAGTAATAATAGACGTAAATAACCTTAAATATTTTAATGAATATGGAGGATTTTCAAAAGACGGCAGAGAGTATTGTATAAAAATAAATACAAATAATAAATTACCTACGGTCTGGAGCCACATAATTGCAAATAAAAATTTTGGGACACTTACTACTGAAAATATGGGAGGATATACTTGGTATAAAAATAGTAGACTAAATAGACTTACTGCGTGGTCGAATGATCAAATTATTGATACACCATCAGAAATAATATATGTAAAAGATATGGATACAGGAAGAAAATGGTCTTTAGGATTTAATCCAATGCATGATGATAATGACTATTATGCAATATATGGTTTTGGATATGCAAAATACATTCATTGCTCATCTAAAATAAAACAGACAGTAAATGTGTTTGTACCAAAAGACGATAATGTAAAAATAAATATGATAACATTAGAGAATAAAAATCCTCAAAAAAAGAACTTAAGGCTAATTTATTATATCAAACCTGTGCTTGGTGAGGATGAGATAAAAACTAACTCATATTTACAACTGGAATTAGATGATTCTTCTAATATTATGATTGTGAAAAATCTTGGATATGAACAAAAAAACAATCAAATATTTATAGGGTGCAGTGAAAAAATAAATTCTTATACTGGGAGCAAGGCTTCTTTTCTTAAAGGATCAACTTTGGAAAATCCTATAGGACTTGAACAGGTTGAACTAAATATGGAAAACTCTTTTGGAGAGGATGGGATAGTTGCAATATCAATGAATGTTACCATTGAGGCCTTTTCAACGAGAGAAATAGTGCTAATGTTAGGTGAAGCTTCTAATAAGGAAGCATGTCAGGATACAGCTTACAAATATTCAAATGTTGGCAACTGTAAAAAAGAGTATGCAAATGTAAAAAAATATTGGGAAGATATAATTAATACTTTGCAAGTTAACACTCCTATGGAATCAACAAATATTCTATTAAATGGATGGCTTGTTTATCAAACCATTGCTTCCAGACTATATGCTAAGACAGGATTCTATCAATCAGGAGGTGCGTATGGGTTCAGGGATCAACTACAAGACTCAATGTTAACTAAATATATGGTGCCAGAAATGGCGAGAGAACAAATTTTAAGAAATAGCAGGCATCAATTTTTAGAAGGCGATGTAGAACACTGGTGGCATGAAGAAACAGAAAAAGGAATACGCACTAAATTTTCGGATGATCTTTTGTGGTTGCCATTTGTAACAGCAGATTATGTGGATTTTACTGAGGATTATAGTGTGTTGGAAGAAGAGACAACTTATAAAATAGGTGCGACTTTGGGAGAAAACCAAAATGAAAGATATGATTTCTATGGCGATTCAGATTTCAGAGAAAGCTTATATAAGCATTGCATAAATGCTATAGAAAAGTCATTGAACTTCGGAGAACATGGACTTCCAAAAATAGGAGCAGGAGATTGGAATGATGGCTTCAATAATGTAGGAATTAAAGGAAAAGGAGAAAGTGTATGGCTTGGATTCTTTATGTATGCTGTATTAGATAAATTTATTCCGATTTGTGAATATAAAAATGACGAATCTCACGTTGAAAAGTATAGGCAAGTCATGGACTCTTTGAGAAGAGCGTTGAACAGCGATGCATGGGATAGCAGATGGTATAAAAGGGCTTTTACCGATGAAGGAAAGATTTTAGGCAGTCTGCAAAACGAGGAGTGCAAAATTGATAGTATATCTCAGAGTTGGTCAATTATATCTGGAGCAGGAGATAATGATAAAAAATATATTGCAATGGAGAGTTTAGAAAATCATTTAATAGACAGAGATGTTGGAATTATAAAATTATTAGACCCACCTTTTGAAAAAAGCAAGCTAGAGCCTGGTTATATAAAGTCATACCTGCCGGGCACAAGAGAAAATGGAGGACAATATACACATGCCGCAGTTTGGACAATAATAGCTCAAACTATGCTAAACTTAAATGATAAAGCATATGAAAACTATAGAATGATAAATCCAATAGAGCATGCAAGAACTAAGGATGAAAGCAGTAAATATAAAGTAGAACCATATGTTATAGCTGCAGATGTGTATGGACAGGGGAATTTAGCTGGACGAGGAGGTTGGACTTGGTACACAGGCTCAAGTAGCTGGATGTATATAGCTGGAATAAAATATATTCTTGGACTTAATATAGAACATGGATATTTAAAAATAGAGCCACATATCCCAGCTAATTGGGATGGATATATAATAAAATATAGATATGGCAATAGTATGTATAATATTAAAGTAATAAATAAACAAAACAATGTGAAAAGTATAAATGAAAGGACAAAAATAAAATGCAATGGGGAAGAAATAATTGATGGCAAAATAAAGCTTGAAAAAAGTGGTAAAATTTATAATATTGAGGCATTTATTTAGTAGTAGAGAGATGAAAGAGAGAACATCTCTCTTTCATTAAATTTATAGTAGAACATTGTTTAAATAATGAAATTTAAATGTAATAATATAGTAATAATATTGAAAAAAAGCTTTGACAAGAATTAATAGTAGAGTTATAATAAATGCAATGAAAGTACAAGAGAGGGAATATTTATGGGAAAAAGAACTATAAAAAATGAAGTAAGCACAAGGGATGCAGAAGTGAATCAGGTAAAAAGATTTACGACCAGTGGTAAATCAGCTAAAAAAATGAGGAAAAACTGGAAATTAAAAATGGCTTCTATTGGGTTGGCAGCAGGTCTCGGAGCTGTAACACCTTCAATCATTACTAATATAGCTCAAAATATAAATGAAACTAATAGTACAAAGCAAGCAATAGAAATGGCTGTTTCAACAGATAAGTACATAGAAAATATTAAGTCAAATCAAACTTTACAAATAACGTTTTCTGATGACAATATTATGAAAATGCAAAATCTAAAATCAGCAATAAATGACTATAAAGAGCTAAAATATAAGAAAGATAAAACATACGGCGAAGAGCAAAGATTTTTGGATTCATGCAGGACAATAGGAGAATCAAAAAGCCTTGTAATAGAAGCTTATACTAACACAATAAGAGCGAAAGTTGCTGAAGCATATGGGATTACTGATTCAGAAGAAATATCTAAAATAAAAATAGGAGACTATATTGAAGTAGGTACAAATGGAGAATTTGCTCACAATCCCCAAATTGATATGCCTGACGGAACATGTATAGTAAAGGCTTCATTCTTTAATCCAAATAAAACTATGGATTCAACTCTCGGGAAAAATATAATTGATGCAAGAGCATTACTAGATGAGCAAGACTTTTCAGAAGATAGCAAAATAGATGAACTACCTATCGAGAAGATTATTAAAACTTTTGAAGAGACTAAGAAGTTTGAAAAAAACTATAAACTTATATTAGACCAAAAAGGTAATATAAAAACTCAGAATATTGAACAAGCTAAGGAAACAGACGACCGCACAAAATAATTTTATAAAGGAGAGAACTTCTATGAAAGAAAAATTAGATCCAAATAAAAAAACAATATTAGTTGTTGACGATGAAAAGCCTATAATAGATATTTTGGTGTACAACCTAAATAAAGAAGGATACAATACCTTAGAAGCAACTGATGGACAGATGGGATTAGATGTTGCCCTAGAAGAAAAGCCGGATTTAGTATTGCTCGATATAATGTTGCCTAAAATAGATGGGTTAACAGTATGTAAAAAAATTAAACAATCTTACAATGTACCTATTTTGATGATTTCAGCCAAAGATGAGGAAGTTGACAAGATAGTTGGACTTGAATTAGGAGCAGATGATTATATTACTAAGCCATTTAGCGTAAGAGAGTTAATGGCAAGAGTCAAGGCAAATTTGAGAAAAGTTGAAGGCGAAAAAGAGCAAAAAGATAAAGAGGATAGCAAAAAAGAAAATAAAATTGTTGTAGGAGATTTGGAATTAGATTTAGAAAAAGTGGAAGTAAAAGTAAAGGGAGAAGTAAAACCTTTAACTCCAAAAGAATTTGAATTAGTGAAGTATTTAGCAATGCAACCAGGAGTACCAGTTACAAGAGAAGTTTTACTAGAGAAAGTATGGAACTATGAATATTATGGAGATATACGAACAGTAGATGTTACAGTTTGTAGAATAAGAGAAAAACTTGGAGATAGTACAAAAAATTCAAAAATAATTATTAATAAAAGAGGTATAGGATATTATTTAGCATCTAAATAGAAGGAAGAGAAATGAAGAAATTACAGAATAAAATATTACTAATATTCTTTTTAATTGGAATAATTATAATAGTTGGTATGGGAGCTTTCTTTGGACATATAATAAATCAAGCTAATACATTTATAGGCTCTTTAGAGTATGTTACTTCGCAAGAATTAGAACAGATTACAAATGCACAAATTAATCAAACTAAGATACTAATATTAGGTACAATATTAGTATTTTCTTGCATTGTTCTGGTGATTGGAATCTTTGTTTCAGAAGTCATAGTGAAGCCAATAATTAAAATGATTAATAATGCTCAAAAGATAGCAAGTGGAGAAAGTGTAGAACTAGTAGAAGTAAATAAATCAAAGAAACGAAAAAAGAAAAAAACAGAAATTGACTCTATTACTAATATTATAGGGTTAATGACAGGAGAAATGAAACAGAAATTAAATGAGGTAAATAGGCAGAAAAGAGAGATAGAAGCAATTTTACTACATATGAATGATGGCATCTTAGCTTTTGATGAAAAAGGTAATGTAATGCACATTAATCCGGCGGCCAAAACTTTATTAAATATTGATAGAGAAAAAACTTTTGATGAAATTTTCAAAAAACTTAATACTAATATAAATATGGAAACTATAATGTATCTTGATAATTGGGACGAACAAAAAATAACTTTAAATGTATATTTTGCTTCGTACAAAGACGAAAACGATTTATCATCAGGTATAATTGCTGTTATTCAAGATATTACCGAACATGTCAAATTAGATAATATGAGAAAAGAATTCGTTGCAGATGTATCGCATGAATTAAAAACTCCAATAACTTCTATAATTGGATATGCGGATACTTTGCAGGATGGAGATTACGATAAGGTGACACAACAGAAATTTTTATCTGTAATATCTTCTGAAGGAAGAAGAATGGCAAACTTAGTAAGTGACCTTTTAACTTTATCAAGGTATGACACGAAGAAAATGACAAGAGAAGTCACAGAGTTTGATTTAGGTGAGCTTGCAAAAAAATGCCAAGAAAAATTAGAGATAGAAATAGAGAAGAAGAAACAAAATGTTGAATGTTATGTTACGGCAGATGTTCCACCAATTCAAGCTGACAAGAATGGAATAGAAAGAGTAATACTTAATGTATTGTCAAATGCAATAAAATATACTCCAGAGCAAGGAAATATTAAAGTATATGTGGGATTTGTATATAACGATGCATATATCAAGGTAATAGATAATGGCATAGGAATTCCAAAAGAAGACTTATCAAGAATATTTGAGAGATTCTACAGAGTGGATAAGGCACGTTCAAGAGAAATGGGAGGAACTGGACTTGGTTTATCTATAGCAAAGGAAATAATAGAACAAAATAAAGGTAGCATAGATATAAAAAGCGAATATGGTAAAGGAACAGAAGTAGTAATCCGAATTCCTGCCACAAAAAAGGCATAACTAAAGAAAACTAGATATAGAAAGGAATAGATATGAACGAAAAAACTAAAAATATATTAGAATGGATAGAATGTATAGTAATAGCTATAATATTAGCACTTCTAATTAGGTATTTTATTGGAACCCCTACTGTTGTACGTATGGAGTCAATGTATCCAACACTAGAGCAAAATCAGAGACTTATTCTAAATAGATGGGCTAGAACAACTAAAAAGATGCCGGAGAGAGGAGATATAATAACTTTTGAACAGCCTAGCGATACGTATATTAGTGTGGAAGAGGCTGACTTTGAAAATCCGGTAGCTGTGTATAATAATGAGCCAGACAACTTGATTTCTAAGTTTACTTACTATGTTTTAGAATGGGGTAAGACTAGTTATATAAAAAGAGTAATAGGATTACCAGGAGAACATCTACAAATATCTAATGGTAAAGTATATATTAATGGAGAGGAACTAGATGAATCAGCATATTTGAAAGAAGATGTATATACCGATGATTATGGAGGTGTATTTACGGACATAGTGGTTCCAGAAGGATATGTATTTGCAATGGGAGATAATCGAACCAAATCTGCTGACAGTAGAAGATTTGGTTGTGTACCAATAGAAAAAATAGAAGGAAAAGTAGCGATAAGATTTTGGCCACTTAATAAATTTGGACCTGTAGGAAAAGCTGAATAGGAGTAGAATAAATTTGAGTTTTGAAGAAATTGTTGGAAATGATAAAATAAAACAGGAATTAGGAGAAAACGTAGAAAATGGTACTGTATCGCACAGCTACTTGTTCGTTGGGCAGGAAGGAATAGGTAAAAAGCTGTTTGCCAATGAGTTCGCTAAGATGATACTATGCCTAGGTGATAAAAAGGCATGTGATAGATGCGATTCATGTATAAAATTTAATTCTGACAATAATCCTGATTTTGTAATGATTGAGCCTGATGGGAATTCTATTAAAATATCTCAAATTAGAGAGATGCAAGATAATGTATTCAAAAAGCCTATTGTATCAAATAAGAAGGTATTTATTATAGACAATAGCGATAAAATGACTGAGGAAGCGCAAAATAGCTTGCTGAAAACGTTAGAAGAACCACCAGAGTATGTTATAATTATATTAATTAGTTCGAACGAGAATAAACTATTAAATACAATAAAATCAAGATGCTTAAAAATAAGTTTTAACAGTATTCCTACAAAAGACATAGTTGACTACATAGCAAAAAAAGAGATTATGACAAATCCGAGTGATAGTTTATTAGCTATGTGCAATGGGAGTATAGGTAAGCTAATAAAGATCAATCAGAATCTTGAAGAATATAGTGAAATAGAGAAAAATACGCATGCCTTAATAAATGGCGAAATTTCAAATGTTGTAAAAATGATAAATAATTTTGATATATTATATAAATCAAAAGATATCGTTTTAAATTTACTAGATTATATGATAGTAATTATATATGAACATATTAATAAAGATAAAGATTATAGAAGAAAATTTTTAAATTTAATATCGATAATTGAAAAGTCAAAATTAAAATTAATGTCAAATGCAAATTATGATATGTGTATAGATGACTTATTACTAAAAATATGGGAGGAAATTAATGAAGACTATAGTAGGAGTTAGATTCAGAAAGCCAGGGAAAGTGTACTTTTTTGATCCAGGCTATATACAATTAAATTTAAAAGATAAAGTAGTTGTAGAAACATCTATGGGAGAAGACGTGGGAGAAGTAGTTATAAATAAAAGGAAAATTCCAGAAGATAAGCTTTCTACAAGTTTGAAGAAAGTCGTAAGAATTGCAACTAATAAAGATTTAAAAAAGTTAGAAGATAATAAAATTAAAGAGAAAAAAGCTTTTCAAAAATGTAAAGAAAAAATAAAAGAACATAAACTAGATATGAACTTAGTGGATGTTGAATATAAATTTGATAATAGCAAAATTATATTTTATTTTACAGCAGATGGTAGAGTGGATTTTAGGGAATTAGTTAAAGATTTGGCTGCAATATATAAAACAAGAATAGAGTTGAGACAAATTGGCGTAAGGGACGAAGTAAGGAAAATAGGCGGAAATGGAGTATGCGGAAGAGAACTTTGTTGCTGCTCATTCTTAAATAACTTTGATATAGTATCAATAAAAATGGCTAAAGAGCAAAGTGCATCTTTGAATCCTTCTAAAATATCAGGAAACTGTGGAAGACTAATGTGTTGCCTAAAATATGAACAAGAAGTTTACGAGGATAAAATAAAAAAGTTGCCAAGAGTTGGAGCTGTAGTAAAGACAGAAGACGGAGAAGGAACAGTTGCATCAGTAGAAGTGTTAAAAGAAGTATTAAGGGTGCAATTTAAGAAAGATGATATAACAACATATAAAAACTATAAGGCTTCAGATGTGAAAGTTATCAAAAATTCTTCAACGAGTGAATCAGAGACTAATAATGAAGAACTTGAAAATATGGAAGAACTAAAGAAACTAGAAGAATTATCAAAAGAAGATAAAAAGAATGAAAATAATCAAGATGATGAATATTAATGATTGCAAGTATTATATATAATTAATAAAGCGTATAGAAATTATCTTCTATACGCTTTATATTTTACAATTATTCCTCAACAGGAGCTTCTACTGGACATACGCTAGCGCATGTACCACAGCTTATGCATTGTTCAGGATCAATTTCATATTTGTCTCCTTTATCAGCTATACATGAAACTGGGCAGTTAGCTGCACAAGCTCCACAAGCTATACATTTATCTGTGATTTTATAAGCCATCTAATTCACCACCTTTGCTTTATTTATTAGTCATTTCTTCTAGATCTAGAAGTTCTTGCCAACGTTTGTCAACTTCTTTTTGGAATTCTTCAATCATCCATTCGTTTCCAGGTTTAAACATATGTCTGAAACGTTTCTGTGGACGTAAGAATTCTTCGACTGGTAATTTTTTAGCAGGTTTGTAAGTAATATGATATACTCCATCAACTACTTCAAATAGAGGCCAATAGCATGTATCTACAGCAAGTTTATTTATTTTCATAAGATCTTCTGTTGGATATCCCCAGCCACGTGGACAAGGTGCTAACACATTTAAGAATGCTGGACCTTCTGTGTATATTGCTTTTTCAGCTTTTTCGTATAAGTCTTTAAAGTTGTTTACTGCAATAGATTGAGCAACATATGGTAAATGATGAGATACCATTATTTGTGTCAAATCTTTTCTTGATTGCATTTTTCCAGGAATAACACTACCTGCTGGAGATGTTGTTGTATCTGCGAATCTTGGTGTTGCAGATGAACGTTGAATACCTGTATTCATGTATGCACCATTATCATAACATACATAAGTCATATCATGACCTCTTTCCATTGCTCCAGAAAGTGACTGAATGCCTATATCATAAGTTCCTCCATCGCCACCGAATGCGATAAATTTTGTTTTCTCTCCATCTTTTTCAACTAATTTACCTTGTCTTAATAGTGATTTATATGCAGCCTCTACTCCAGAACAGGTTGCACCTGCACATTCAAAAGCTGTATGTATGTAAGAATCTGTCCAAGCTGAATATGGATATATACAAGTTGAAACTTCCATACAACCAGTTGCGTTAGCTACAACAGCATGGTCTCCTTCATGCAATGCTCTCATGACCATTCTTGCTACTGGTGGAGCACCACAACCAGCGCACATTCTATGACCAGCTGTAAATCTCGAAGGCTTATTAGCCACTACTTCTTTTAAATTATATGCCATAGCTTATTTACCTCCTTTTCTTAATCCAAAATATCTGAATGGATTTTCAATATTTCCAGTTTTTGCAATCTCTTGAAGATCTGTAAATACTCCAGCAATGTCTTTTGTAGTTGTATCTCTTCCGCCGATACCATAAATATAGTTTACGATTGGCACATGTTCTTCGCTCTTAGCATACATGCTAGAAGTTACATCTGTAAATAAAGGACCACCTGCGGCATTTATACTATCATCCTTATCTAGCACGGCTACAGCCTTTAAATGAGAAAGTGCTTGTGCAACTTCTTCTACTGGGAAAGGTCTAAAAACACGAATCTTTAATAATCCTGCTTTAACTCCTTGTTCTCTTAATTCATCTACTACAGCTTTTGCTGTTCCTGCTGTTGAGTTCATACAAACTATTGCAATTTCTGCATCTTCTAATTTATATTCTTCAAAGAATCCGTACTTTCTTCCAGTCATTTTTTCAAATCTATCTGCTACATCTAATATAACCTTTTTTGCATTTCTCATAGCTTCTGCTTGTTGATATTTATGTTCAAATAGATAAGCCTGTAAATCCATAGGCCCCATCGCAACCGGTTCATCATGATTTAATAAATAGTGTTCAGGTTGATATTTACCAACAAACTCTTTTACTTTATCATCTTCAATAAGCTCTATATTCTCAATAGAATGAGATGTTATAAATCCATCTTGGCATACCATTAAAGGTAGCATAACGTCTTTATTTTCAGCTATCTGATGAGCCATTATTAGGTTATCATAAGCCTCTTGATTGTTTTCTGAGAACAGCATTATCCATCCAGCGTCTCTAACACCCATAGCATCTGAATGGTCGCAGTGAATATTTAAAGGACCAGAAACTGCTCTGTTAACTAAAGACATAACGATAGGAAGTCTTGAGCCTGATGCTATGTATAACATTTCCCACATAAGGGATAATCCGTTTGCTGAGGTGGCTGTCATAGCTCTTGCACCTGCAGATTCAGCGCCTATACAAGCGCTCATTGCACTATGCTCACTCTCAACTGCTACGAACTCTGTGTCTACTTGACCATTACTTACAAATGTTGAAAAATATTGAGGAATTTCTGTTGATGGTGTAATAGGGAATGCTGCAACAACATCTGGATTAATTTGACGCATAGCAACAGCTGATGCTTCATTTCCACTTAAACGTTCTCTAATACTCATTATTTACCAACTCCTTCCTTCATTTCTATTGCACCGAAAGGACATGTTTTTGCACATACTCCGCATCCTTTGCAATAATCATAATTAAAGTTTTCTCTTTTACAAGTTTCTTTATTAACAGGAATAGAGTCATCTGGACATACTGGCCAGCATAAGCCACATTGCTTACATTTCTCTTCAATCCAAACAGGGTACATGCTTCTCCAATCACCTGTTTTAAATTCTTTAGCATTTCCTGCTTGATAAATTATACCACCAGGTGTTAAGTCCTCTACTGGTGTATTTTTATCTATATGCATTTTTGCCATAATTTTTCCACCTTTCTTAATTAACTTTTTTTACCTCACTTAAAGCCATTTCTAAGGCTTTCATGTTTCCATCTATAACTTCAGGTTTTTTAGCAAATTTATGCTTAAATGAACCTTCCATATCTGCCAAGAAATCTTTTTCATCCATTATATTTGCAACCTTAACAATAGCTGCAAGCATTGGAGTGTTAGGAAAATACTTTCCTAATGCTTCCTCAGAGATTTTTCTAGCGTCGATGGTATATATTCCTCCATTATATCCCTTCAAAACTTTTTTTAGATAATCTGCATCTTTAACAGTGTTTATTACGATTGCACCGGTTTCTTTTAATCCTGCTGTAACATCAACACTTTCTAAAAGAGTGTCATCTACAACAACAACGTAATCGGGTTCATAGATGTTGCTATGAATGACAATAGGGTTATTGCTGATACGGTTGTAAGCAGTAATTGGCGCGCCCATTCTTTCTGGACCATATTCAGGAAAACCTTGAATATATTTTCCAGTATTAAAGGCTGCATCTGCAAGTAAAAGTGAAGCAGTTTTTGCACCTTGGCCACCTCTACCGTGCCATCTAATTTCTACTAAATTTTCCATTAAAATAAACTCCTTTCTAAAAGTTTAATTGTACTAATTATAAGGTTTTATCACAAACGTAAAACCAATGTTAGAATAGTACATAATTAACAAGTTCAGTATATTATTATTTAACGAACATGTCAAGAATTGTGACCAACAATTCTGATAATTATTTTATATAATATATGTTCTAAAATTGCAATATATTTATTGACTTAACGACCGATTATATTATATTATAATATAAATGATAAAAACTTAATTCTATGTTAAGAAAGAAGGGTTCAAATGAAAAAAGCAAGGGAATATTCAAAAAATAATAAGGGGGCAATAAGCACAGTCGTTTTAGTAACTACATTGTTCATGCTAACTTTATTATCAACAGCATACATGGTAATTACTACTCTTAGAAAGAGCCAACTAAAAAGTGATATTGCAACAAAAGAAGTGTATGAGAAAGCCTTTAATTTGTTAGATTTTAGCAAATTTATTATATTTAAGATTTTTTGATAATGTATATGTAATTGGTTATTCTTTATTACGGTATAGTAGATGGAGTTAAAATACCAGATGGCTTTTACTATGTAGGAGGCACAAAAGATAGTGGATTAGTAATTTCAGATAATAGTGCAGATGAAAACAAATATAAAGGACAAACTACAGTAGGAACAGATTTACAAGGCAATCAATATGTATGGATAGAAGTGCCAAAAACAGCAGCAGTATATCCAACAGCAGGACTAGCAATAACAAGTTTTACAGACGATGAATACGCAAAAATAGAAAATGACTTGCACACATATACAAGCACATATAGAAATGGAACAGATTATACAGACACATATAAAGCTGACTCCACAACAGGGTGGTTTTCAGGTGAAAGCCAATATAATGAAGCCAAAAAGAAAATGTTAAAAAGTGTATACCAGAATGGCGGATTTTATGTAGGAAGATATGAAACAGGAATAGAAACAACACAAAGTCCAAGAACAGCATCTGGAAGTACAACACAAACACCAGTAATAAAAGCAAATGCATATCCATATAATTATGTAACAAGAACACAAGCAAAAGTACTAGCAGAAAATATGGCACATGGAGATAAAACAACAAGTTTAATGTTTGGAGTGCAGTGGGACTTAGTGTTGGCTTATATGCATAATGTAGGTGGAATAGGTGACATTGTATTAACAAGTGATAGTAAAACGATAGGAAATTATAAAAATAATTTCTGGAATATAAGAAATACATCAGCAAAATGGTCAGGAGATAATGGAACAACATGGGGAAATTGTCCAAAAGCTAAAGAAGGTGCAGAGAAAAGTATCTTATTAACAACAGGAGCAGACACAAGTTTTGGAATAAAGAACATATACGATATAGCAGGAAACGTATGGGAGTGGACCCTAGAGAAAACTTCCAAAACCCTCTTTCCGTGCGCTGCTAGGGGTGGCTGTTACAACGACGGTGGCTCCGCCATTCCAGCTTCCTACCGTCTCACCTACAATACGCGCCACAGCTCCAACTTTTATGGGTTTCGTGTTTCACTTTATTAAGGTAGGCCTGAGTTCTGGTAGCGATAAACTAGAACTCATAGAGAGCTAGAACCCACAGCGATGAGAAATATTGAAAGAACCCCAAGATAGTGTATTATATAGTGTGTAAACTTATTACACGCTATATTTTTATGTGCAAAAAAATGGAGGAAGGCAATGTAATCGCAAAAAAACAACGAAAGGATGATAGCCATGTTTGAAAAAAATATAACAAGTAAGTTATAAGATAATAAAAGTTGGAGATAAAAAACAAATAAAGAAAAAGAAGAAAGAAAATTATTTGACAAAAAGCAATTAATTGCAGGATTGAAAAAAGTAACAGCATTATTTCATAAAATGCCCAATTTAACTTGACTTTTTGCCCATTTCCGTATAATATATTAATAGAAAATTATGGATGTAAAATCTATAAAAGTTTGTGGTAAATTGTATAAGTTAGTAAGAAATGGAGGATTCTATGGGAGAAGTTATAGTAATAACATCAGGAAAAGGTGGAGTAGGGAAAACAACTACAACAGCTAATCTTGGTTCTGCCCTAGCATTAAAAGGCAAAAAAGTAGTATTAGTAGATACTGATATTGGATTAAGAAACCTTGATGTCGTAATGGGATTAGAAAACAGAATAGTATATGATATAGTAGATGTTGTTGAAGAAAAATGTAAATTAAGACAAGCTCTTATTAAAGATAAGAGATTTGAACAATTATTCCTTTTACCAGCTGCCCAAACGAGAGATAAAAGTGCCATAAATGAAGAACAAATGAAAGAACTAACTAGCAAACTAAAAGATGAATTTGACTATATTTTAATAGATTGCCCAGCAGGAATAGAACAAGGATTTAAAAATGCAATAGCAGGAGCAGATAGAGCTATAGTAGTAACAAATGCAGAAATATCTTCAATCAGAGATGCAGATAGAATTATAGGATTATTAGAAGCGTCTGAGATTAAAAATCCAGAGCTAATTGTAAACAGATTAAGACCTAATATGGTTAGAAAAGGAGAGATGATGGATGTTGACGATATAGTTGACTTACTATCAATAAATCTTCTTGGAGTAGTACCAGATGATGAATTTATAATTACTCAAACGAATAAAGGAGAACCTGCAGTAATAAACAAAAAAGCTCCATCAGGAAAAGCATATTTAGAAATAGCAAGAAGGATACTTGGAGAAAATATTGATGTTACAATTCCGGGCAGAGATGAAGGATTTTTTACCAAAATAAAAGGCATATTCAGAAAAAAATAACTATTGGAGGTACAGAATGTTTGAGAACGTAATTAATTTCTTTAAAAAGATTGGAAGAAAGGATCAAATAGAAGAAAAGTCAAAAGATACAGCTAAGGAAAGATTACATTTAGTTTTAATGCAAGATAGAGCTAATGTTTCAGCTGATTTTTTAGATATGATGAGACAAGAAATTATTGAAGTAATAAAAAAGTATATAGATGTGGACGAAAAAGACATAGATGTCAGATTAACTAACAAAACAAACGAAGATGGAACTATGGGAGCACCAGCATTATATGCTAATATTCCAATCACGGGAATTAAAGAGAATATGAAAAAAGAAAAAGAAACGGAAGAAAAACAAAAAGAGAAAGAAGAAAAAGAAATAAAAGAAACAAAAGAAGGCAAAAATGAAAAGGAAATTGAAAAAGTAACAGAAAATACACAAAACAATAAAGAAACAGAACAACCAACAGATATCGAGCCTAATGAAACTGAAAAAGAAAATAATGAGTTAGATTCAGTAGAAGAAAGCAAACCAGATGTTAATACTAAAAAGACAGAATAGGCTGTGGATGAAAAACCAAAAGTAAAAAAACAAACTCAAAAGAAAAAATCAAAAAAAGAATAAATGAGGTTTATTCAAAATGGGAAAAAAAATATTAAAAAATATGGATTGGGGAATTCTAATCTGCATAGTTATACTTTTAGCAGTTGGCTTGGTAGCTTTATTTTCGGCAACGCAAGGAAACAACTACGAAGAATTAAAAAAGCAAATTATGTGGTTGGCTATAAGTATTCCAATTATGATTATTTTAATGTTTGTGGACTACAATACAATATCGAAGATTTCTCCAATATTGTATATAATAATTATTATTGCTCTAATTGCGGTTTTATTCACTGAAAGCATAAATGGGGCTACTAGCTGGTTTAATATAGGAGCTGTATCTATACAACCTGCAGAATTTGCAAAAATTATTGTAATTATAGCTCTAGCGACATACATATCAAGAATTCAAGAAAATGGTAAAGATCAAATTAGTAGACCAACAAAACTTTTTCTTGCGATGCTAATAGTTGCAGTACCCGTTCTCTTAATTATAAAGCAGCCAGACTATGGAACAGCTTTAACATTTGTTGTAGCAACAATTTTTATATTATTTACATCGGGGATAAAAAAGAGATACATATTTGTAGGTATATTACTGGTAGCAATATTATTGCCACTATTATATTTTTTCGTGTTGCCCGAGCATGCTAAAACAAGAATAGATGTATTTTTGAATCCAAATTTGGATCCTAGAGGCGCTGGATATAATGTTATACAATCAAAGTTAGCAATAGGATCAGGTGAATTTCTTGGAATGGGACTTTTAAAAGGAAACCAAACACAATTAGGTTTCTTGTATCCAAAGTCGACAGACTTTATTTTTGCTGTAATAGGAGAAGAAATGGGCTTTGTTGTAGCCGCAACAGTTATAATAACATATGTTGTACTTATAACGAGAGCAGTATTTATAGCAAAAACAGCTAGAGACAACTTAGGGTCCTATATAGCAATAGGAATAGCGGGAATATTCCTATTTCATATGACGGAGAACATAGGAATGACGATGGGATTACTACCAATAACGGGAGTTCCATTACCATTCGTTAGTTATGGAGGAAGCTCTTTACTCACAAACTTAATGATGATAGGATTATTACTAAATATAAGTGGAAGAAGACAGAAAGCAATATTTGTAGACTAGAAAGAGGTATATTTTGAAAATTGGCAATGTAAATTTAGAAAATAATATATTTTTGGCACCAATGGCAGGCTTAACAGACCTGCCATTTAGATTAATAT
>CAMGAZ010000006.1 GCA_946008205.1 uncultured Clostridium sp.
AGTCTCTATCTCCCAATATTACTTGTGCATTTACTGTAAAAGCTCCCACTAAATTTCCAACTGGGTCATCGACAACCCTTCCGTCATCCAACACAAATTTATCTGTTACTATATCTATTATATTCTTTCCATCTGGTATGTCTATATCTTTTACTTGTAATAATGCAGAAGATACATCTTTTACAGAGACACCTGAATATTTATCTTTTATTGTTTTTGTTATGCTGTTTTGTACTATTGTTACATATTTTCCCGCGATTGTTAAATATGCCGAATTAATTTTGATTTCAGCTTCTCTTTCTGCGTCTTGTATTGATTTTATTATGGCATTTGCTATCTCATCTTCATCTATTATTTTCGTTTTCTTTATTCCTTTACACTTATGTTCCACTGTATAGACAAGCTCTACTTGATTGAAATTGTTTACTTCTCCTACAACTAAGCTGACTTTTGAGGAACCTATATCTATACCTACTATTATATCTCCGATTGCCAAAATTAACTCCTCCAATTTATTGCTTTTTTATTGCTTTTAACTTTATTATATTTCACAAAAAAAGTCAATAGTTTTGTTATAATTTTGTAATATTTTTGTAACAAAATTACATTGAAATACTATTCGTTTTTTTCTGTATCTAAATTTTTATTTTTATCCTTTTTATCTTCAATTTTTTTTACGATTATATCTATATAATACCTACGAATTATAGCTAAATTTGTAAACATTCTTCCTACAAACACTACAATTGCTGCTAAATATATATCAACATTTAGTTTCTGCCCAAGTATTGTTAATAATATTGCCAGTATTGCATTTCCAAAAAAACCGGTTACAAAAATTGTAAGATTAAAATTCTTTTTTAATGTTGCAACTATTCCTCCAAATACCGAATCTAATGCTGCAATTATTGCAATTGCCAAGTATCCTGAATATGTATATGATACCATTGGTGCATACATTCCTATTAATGCTCCTATAATGCACCCTATTATTATAGCTATTAATATCATTTATCTGTAACCTCCTTCATATATTTTACATCTATTTTTTCCGAATATTTTGGTATTTTTATGTTTTTTTGTTTATCTAATTTTACTGATTTTCCACTATTATTATATTGGTCTACAAACCCACTATTCTTTAAGCATAGAGTACTAACTAAGTACGTTTGATTTCCAATTGCTTTTACCACATATGGCGAAATCAATCTCTGCGAAGGCTTAACAATTATATATGAATTAATATCAGCAAAATCTGTCATACTTATAATCCTTACCCCATTAATTGATATTGCTTCTGCTCCTGCAAATCGCAATTCATTTACAAGATTAACCAAGTCTTCTGCAGTTATTGTACTTTCCTCTGTATCGGTTAATGTAACAACTACCCCATCCCCAACAACATCCGTTGTTCCTAGTATTAGCTGAGATTTTCTTAATTCTTCATCCAATAATTCTGAAGCCTCTTCGTTTGACTCGATTTTTTGGTTGTACTCGTTTATTTTAGAGTCAGTTTCTTCTAGTTTTTCATTTGCTTCTTCCCATTTACTTTTCCATGCTGAAATTTGTTCTCTTAATTCTTCTTCTCTCATATTCTCAATATCTGTTTCATTTACTTTTTCTACAGTTTTAAATTGAATTAGTGATACCGTTACAAGAATTACGCATACAATCAAAATGCTTATAGACATGGTTATATTTGCTTTATCCAATTTAATTTTCAAAATTTGCTCACCTCACTACTCCGCATATTTTATGTATTTAGGATTTATGACTCCCGTATATTTTTTTATTGTTATATTATTTGATGTTTTTACTGAAATTTGGATATATCGATTCAAATTTTCTATTGTTCCTCCGGCTCTAGTAAGCGCAGAGTTCATATATATCGAACTTCCTATCGCCTTAATTACAAAAGGCGAACTCGTCTTTTCTCCATTTAAATTAATTACATTCCCTTCACATGTGATTGAAGTAGTTGAAATAATTCTTTGATCATTTATAGATATAGCCTCCGCTCCCGCATTTTTTAGTTCATTTACAATTCCAAGTATATCACTAAAATGTACTATTACCATGCTAGGATCTAGTATGGTGCTATCAGATGAAACATTAGGGTTGTCCTTTAATGTTACTATAACGCCTTCTCCCGAAACATCTGTTAACCCAATTAGTATATTATTTTTTCTTAACTCTTCTTCTTTCTCTGTAGAGCCTTCTGTATTTTCACTTGCTTCTTGTCTTATTTCTTCAAGTCTTTTTTCCGCAGTTTGTAATTCAGAGTATGTATAATCGTACCTTTCTTTCCATTTTAGTACTTGATCTCTTAAATCATTACTAGTAAAGGTCTGTGACACCACTTGATTAGCATTGTTAGTCGTCCTAATTTGAACAACTAAAGTTAATGTAAGTATCATGCACATTACGCCTAGTGCAATTGCAATTTGTTTCTTATTCAATATTCGTCTCTCCTTTTTTATTTAAACGCTTTCTCTAAAATATGCATTATCTGTATTTAGATTCATATTAATAAATATTTCTCCGGAATTTTCTTTTTCTTTGTTTAATATTCCAACCAAAAATAGCATTCTAGTTTCTAAATTACTACAATCTCCTAAATAAGCTACTTTTTTCTCTGTTTCAAGGTATAATGTATAATTGCTTGTATCTCCTATATCTATTTTACTTATTAATTGAGCTATCCCATTGTTCTTCGCTGCAGCCATTATTTTTATAACCATCTCCAATTTAATAAGGTCTTCTTCATTTAGTCTATTTCCATCTTTATAATCTTCTTTTGAAGTCGATATTCCACTTAGTATTGGTATTTCTTTTTTTATACTTGATATTTCTAACATGTATCCTTGGTTATTGATGTAAACATACCCATTACCATACTCCAGCATATAGCTTGGCTCTCTTTCATTTACATTTATCTGTATAGCGTTAGGCAAGCGTTTATGTATCTGAACTTCACTAACATACGCATTTTTCTTAATGTTGTTCATTGCTGATATTGTATTTACTTTAAATATGTTCTCATCGTTTTGTATTCCTGATAAGCTTTTTAATTCTTCCTTAGAAATATGTTTATTTCCAATTACTTCTATATTTTGTATTTTAAATATTGGAGATAATAGTGCAAATGTAATAGCTAATATAATTAATATTAGTAATAATATCATCTTTATTATTTTATTTTTCCTCTTTGAAAATTCAGCATTTCCAATAGGTATATTTTCTATTTGCGTTTTATTACTTTTGCTCACATTATATTGTTCTATGCTTTTACTATTCTTCCTTCTTTTTGTCTCTTTTTCTTTTGTTTTTCTATTTATGCTTTTCTTGTCTTTCTTTATGTTTTCTTTTTCAGGAAGCCTTGTAACTCCTATTATAATTTCGTCATCATATTTTTTCTTTTTAGTTTCTTGTCCACGTTTTTGTTCTTTTAGCGCATTTTTAGTCTCTTTTTTCTTTTTTGAGGCAGATTTTTCATCTGCCTTTTTTTTCTTTGCTTTAAACTTCTTTTCACTTTTTGATTCATAGTCAAAATCATATAATTTATTTTTGCTATCTTTCTTTTGTTTTTTTCTCATTTAATCACCTTCTTTTATTTGTATGTTTGCACCTAATTTTCTTAATTTTTTGTCTATATTTTCATATCCCCTTAAGATGTACTCTATGTTGTTCACTTGAGTTATACCTCTAGCAGCAATCCCCGCTAACACCATAGCAGCACCACCTCTTAAATCTGTACTTTTCACATTTGCTCCGGAAAGTTTTTTAACTCCCCTTATAACTGCTACGCTATTCTCCTGATTATTTTTTGCACCCATTCTCTTTAATTCAGCGAGATATTTAAATCTATTTTCAAATATGTTTTCAGTTATAATTGATGTTCCTTTTGCTACAGACATTACTGCCCCAAAGATTGGTTGCATATCTGTTGGAAATCCCGGATATGGCATCGTTTTTATTTCTATGGCTTTTAATTTTTGTGGAGCTTCTAATTCGATGTCATTTTTTTTGATTTTTATTCTACATCCAGTTTCTTCTAATTTTGATATTATGGGGGTTAATTGTTTTGGAATTACATTAAGTATTTTTACCTTTCCTCCTGTAATAGCTCCAGCACACAAGAAAGTTCCCGCTTCTATTCTGTCTGGCATAACCCTATATTTTACATCAAATAGTTTCTTTACTCCATTTATCTCTATAATGTTAGTTCCCTCTCCATTAATGTTCGCTCCCATCTTTTTTAGCATTCTCACTAAATCGACTATCTCCGGTTCTCTAGCCGCATTTGTAATAACTGTTTTTCCTTCAGCTAGAACTGTTGCAAGAATTATATTTTCGGTTGCTCCCACGCTTGGAAAATCCAAGTCTATATTGGTCCCTATTATTTTATCACAACTGCAACTAATAAATCCATACTCTTCGTCAATATTTATTCCTAATTTTTTAAAAGCCTTTAGATGTAAATCGATTGGTCTGGCTCCAATATCACAGCCTCCTGTTTGTGATAGTTTGTGGGTACATAAATTTCAAGTGGAATGCTAAATCGCACCCTCCCGGATATGAAAAATTAGCTTTTTTAAACCTTCCTAATAGCGCTCCTGCTAATATAACAGTAGATCTCATTTCTCTCATTAAATCTTCTGGTATTTCTTTTTTAGTTATGTATTTAGAATTAATCTCTATTCTATCATTATTCTTTTTTATTTTACAACCTAAGTATTTTAATATTTTTAAAATCACCTGTGTATCATGAATATCAGGTATGTTATATAATTTTGTTTTTCCAGCATTTAATATACTCGCTGCAATTATCGGTAATGAAGCGTTTTTTGAACCTGATATTTTCACCTCACCTTTTAATTTTTCTCCTCCTTCTATTATAAAACTTGACATTTACTATCACCATTCTGCCTTTCTTACTTAAATATATTATGTTATATATTATGTGCACACTTTATTATTGGTGAAAAAAATAAGGAGACAATTCCCCTTATTCCTGTCATCAACTAATTTCTAAGCATTTCCTTAATTTTTGGCATATTCTCTATTGCTGCAATATATCCTTGATTATAACAATAATCTATTTTTTTTATATTGAATACACTCGCTTCTGATAAATCTAAAGTAATTGCATAATCGCTATTTGCAACTTCTTCTGCTGTTCTTTGTTCAAATAGTAAATCTACAGATTTTAGTGCTACTTCTATTATATTTTTAGGATCGGTCTCATTTTTTGAACTAAATCTAATTGATAAAACCTTCTCTGCTCCTAATTTTCTTACTTCGTCTGCTGGAAGGTTATCTATAATCCCTCCATCTACAAATTTGTGGTTTTTATATATAGTTGGAGCAAACATGCCTGGATAACTACTACTAGCTCTTACAGCTTTTCCAATAGTTATATCTATTATATAAATATCATCTTTAAAATTTTCATCAAATTTATGATTTGTAAAAACGTATTTTTTGTTATTTTTTATATCTACTGTTGGCATTACTATAGGCATTTTTAAGTCTTCTATGGTATTTATGCCTTTTAATTCAGCGCACTCATTTATTGCCAACTCTATATTTTCTCCTGATATAAGTCCATAGCCCATAAAATTTTTTTTGCTTTTTACATTTGTCCAATAATATTTTGGGTCAACTTTCATAATGTACTTTGAAAAATATTTAAACAACTTTAACATCTCATCAGTGTTATATCCCATAGCATACAAAGATGCTACTATACTTCCAATACTAGTTCCTCCAATATGGCTTATCTCTATACCATTCTCTTGTAACGCCTTTATTACTCCTATATGGCTTGCACCTTTTACGCCTCCTCCAGCTAAAGCTAATCCTATCTCCATGTTGGCCTCCTTTTCTAATATTTTACTACTAATTTGTTAAATTTAGAATTTATATAATTTTCTAATTTTGACATAAATTCTTCAGATTTTATCTCCTTTTTAGCCACCATATCCAATCCTTTTTCCCAGCTAGCTGTCAATTTTGGATTTAACATATCTGGCATTGAGTTGTTTACAATGTCATAAATAATTTCTCCTTTTTGAGTAGGAGTGATTATCTGTGTTTTATCATTTATTTGAATATATTGTATCTTTTCTAATTTTTTTATTATCTCCGCTCTCGTTGCACTAGTTCCTATTCCTGCACCTTTGATTTGTTCTCGTAGTTCTTCGTCTTCAATTAGCTTTCCTGCATTTTCCATAGCCAGAATCATCGAACCTGAATTGTATCTTGTTGGTGGATTAGTTTGCGCCTCTTTTATTTCATAGTTAATTGTATCTACTTCCTGACCTTTTTTTAGTTCTGCAAAAATATCTAAGTTATTTGATTCGTCTTGTCCATTTTCTTGATTTTTTTCCACATTTTGTGCATTAGCTGTGGATTTTCCTTTTAGAACCTCTAAGTATCCTTGTTTTAGGCAAACTTTTCCACTACTGCTTAACTCTTCTTTATATTCTCCATTTTGTATCTCTATGGTTACAGAAACTTTGCTATATTCCGCTGGCGGATAAAATATTGCTAAAAATCTTTTTACAATAAGTTTATATACATTTTTTTGTAAATCTGATAATTTTTCGTAGTTTTCAAACCCCTGTCCTGTAGGTATTAAAGCATAGTGATCTGTTATTTTACTGTCATTAACATATTTTGTTTTTATTAAATCTGTTGAATACTTTTCTTTTACCATCTTATTTAAATAATTTTGTATTTCTTCATCCTTGAACCCTTTTGCTATTCCATTTAAATTTTTAGTAATTACCTTTGCTACAGCTGTTGATATTACTCTCGCATCAGTTCTTGGGTAAGTTACCAATTTTTTTTCGTATAAGTTTTGTATTATCTCTAATGTTTCATCCGGCTTTATTTTAAATCTTTTTGTACATTCATTTTGAATCTCCGCCAAATTAAATAATAAAGGCGCATTCTCTTTTTGTTTTGTCTTTTTAATTTCTTTAACTATTGCTTTTTTATTATTTACCTCCATAATAAATTCTTTGGCATCTTTTTCTTTTTTAAAACCATTTTCATTATATAATTTTGCTGAATCTTTTCTTGCCGAATTTTCTGTAACTTTCCATTCTGCTGTAAAAAATTTGTTTTCATCTTTTTTTCCAAAGCATCCTATAATTTTATAATATGGTACTTTTATAAAGTTTCTTATTTCTCTTTCCCTAGATACAACCATTCCAAGTACACAAGTCATAACTCTGCCTACTGATATGGATATTTTATCTTGATTTAGTTCTTTTGCTGCCCTTCTTCCATATATTATTGTTAATAGTCTCGAAAAATTTATTCCTATCAAATAATCTTCTTTAGCTCTTAGATATGCACTGTCTGCTAAGCTATCATACTCATTTAGTTCCTTGGCTTCTTTGATTCCTCTTTTAATTTCTTCCTCTGTTTGAGAATCTATCCAAACTCTTTTTCTTTGCTTGTTTTTAACTCCAATCATTTGTTCAACTAGCCTATATATGTATTCTCCTTCTCTTCCCGAGTCAGTTGCTACATATATTGTTGATACATCTTCTCTATTTAATAATGTTTTAATTGTATCAAATTGTTTCTGTACATTTGATATAACCTCATACTTATATTCATTTGGAATAAATGGTAACGTATCTAGTCTCCAAAATTTCAACTTTTCATCATACTTTTCGGGATACGACATTGTAACCAAATGTCCTACACACCAAGTTATTATCCATTCATTTGCTTCAAGATACCCATCTTTCCTGGAAGTATTAATATTTAATACTTTGGCAAATTCCATTGCAACTGATGGTTTCTCTGTTATTAATATATTTTTTGACATGTTTAATTGCTCTTTTCTATAGTTTTTGTTCTTGCAAATTTTTCATTAGATTATTATTATATCCATCTCAGATGTAAAATTGTTATTTCCATAAGCAAACACTACGTATAGTTTTTCATCTGGTCCGATAAAAAATGTAGATATATTTTCTATTTGATATACATCACTATTAATATCTCTTCTATAAGTTTCAAATCCTGTTAATTGTATTTTATTTGCTTCTTTTATAGCTTGTGTTATCTCTGTGTTTATTTTAGCAGTTAAATCATTTGTAGTTTTTTCTCTTTGTTCTAATGCATCATATATACTTACCTCTTTTTCTGTAACTAAATTATAGTTATATGTTTCTACAATCGTCCTCTGAGCGTTAGAACCTTCTTTTAATGTTGATCTAATAATAACCGACAATATATCATTATTTATAAATCCAGTGTAATCTATGCTATATATGGTATAGTTTTTTACTCCTTCTAATATCTCTGTAGTTTTATTTGCAAATAATTTTTGAGTTACATTATTAAAGCCTGTAACTACATCGCCATTTATATTAATTACGGGAATATGCACATCTAATTCATACTTGTTTTCTTCTGTCGCTTGGCTCTCATATACAGTATAAACAATCTCTTTTGTATCGTTTATCTTTTTTATTTTGCTTGTATCATAATCGTTGAAATCAACTACATTATTGAATAAATTAGCAAAGTCTTTTTTTAATTCCTCCTGTGTTTTCTCTTCTATCGTCGTTCCGTTTGATTCTTTTTGTTCTTTACTAGTTCCAATCTTTAAGTCAAATTGAATAAATACCGCAGATATTATTGATATAACACATACAGCAGAAATCGCAATATACATTAATTTACTAGAATCCATTTTTCGTCCTTTCCATAGTATTTTTGGGTATTATAACATTATTCGTATAAAATTTCAATTGGTAATCTGTTATCTAAGATATCACATCGAAAATATAAGCAGTTTCTTGTATATAAGCCAAAAATTTGGTAATACTAGCAATATATTACTTTGGAAGGATCTGGTATTTAGATTATGGATAAAAAAAAGGTAATTATTTTCATATTGATCATAATATTTACAATTATGTGTCTATTTTCAATATTAATGTATAACCTACTATCAGTTAACAATGCTGGTAATGCAAATTCTCAAAATATATCTAACATTCAAAATATACAGAATTCAGAAACAATACAAACAACTAGTTCTGAGGAAACTAAAATATCTCCCAATGCAATTATAACTTTTTTTAAGCACTATAATGGATGCGGTCATACTGTTAAAGTCACAGAGAATGTACAGTATAATGAGGTTAACATGTCTAAAGCTGATTTTTCTGCCTCATACAGAGATTGGACTATCAATAAATTTACTAGTTCAGAAATTGAACTTTCTAAGAATTTTGATGGTAATTGTGGTGAGCATTTTTTTGTAAAATCGAGCGACTCTGGATACATTAACATATACAATATAAATGACGATGGTTCTATAGATTTAATAGACTGCAATATCAATTAAGTATCTTTCTGACACGGACATTGATGAGCTTGAAACTGGTGTGGCTTTGTACGGTAAAAATTCTTTAAATTCCTACATTGAAAATTTTGAATAGCTAATTAAACTTAAATGTAAAATAGGAAACTACTTTTATAAGTAAGACCTGTGCATTCCTTTTCAAAAAGTTTTAGACTTTCTGATAAGAGCATACATATCTTAAATTATAAAATTAATTTCCTATTTTTATAAAATAATTATTTGCTTATTATCTCTCTATCTTCTGCGCTTAAATCTTTTTTATTAACGTAGCCTTTTTGATAAAATTCTTTAAAATACATTAATAATGCAAATATTGTTAAAGCCAATGCTATATAGTAAATATATATATCTATACGCAATGCAAATTCAAAATAATTTACAATGAGAGATGTAACTATTGCTATGTAAAATACTACTGTTGCAAGTTTTCCATACCATCTGCTTGATACTACTAATTTTTTTCCATACAAAAATGATGCTCCCGCTACCATTATTGTTTCTTTTATGAATACAAGCGTTAATATCCAATATGGAATTATCCCTGCAAATGACAACGCTATTAATGTAGCTAATTGTGTACATTTATCTGCCAACGGATCTATTAGCTTTCCAAAATTCGTTATAAAATTGAATTTTCTGGCTATAAATCCATCTAATATATCTGTAATACCTGAAATTGTTAAAAATATAAATGCAGCAATATAATTTTCGTTAACTATAGATATGAATATAGGCGGTATTAGTATAAATCTACACATTGTTAAGATATTTGGTACATGTTTAAACACTTTTTTTCCTCCATATTTTAGTATAACCCAGTGTTAATTTTTCGTAGACCACTGGTATAAGTATTATTGAATTGAAAATTTCAATTTATCATTTTCTTTATCATAATCTACTAATACTTTGTTTCCATTTAATAGTTCTGATTTTAATATCATGTCTGATAGTTCATCTTCTACATATCTTTGAATAGCTCTTCTTAAAGGTCTTGCACCATATTTTAAATCTGTTCCTTTTGATAATACATAATTTTTAGCTTCATTTGTAAGTATTAGTCCAATGTTTCTATCATTTAATACTTTTTGTGTATCTCCTATCATTAAGTCTACTATTTGTAATAATTGTTCATTTGTTAGTGAATCAAATGCTACTATTTCATCCACTCTATTTAGGAATTCAGGTCTGAATAGCTCTTTTAGAGCTCCTAGCATTTTATTTTTTGAAGCTTCAGATGTTCCTCCAAATCCTATTGAATTTGTATTAAGATTTGACCCTGCATTTGAAGTCATAATTATAATCGTATTTTCGAAACTAACAGTATTTCCTTGAGCATCTGTCAATCTTCCATCATCCAATACCTGCAATAAAATATTAAATACATCACTATGTGCTTTTTCTATTTCATCTAATAATATGATAGAATATGGGTTTCTCTTTACTCTTTCTGTTAGTTGTCCTGCATCATCGTAGCCTACATATCCTGGAGGTGCACCAATTAATTTAGCAGTAGAGTTGCTTTCCATATATTCAGACATATCAAAACGAATTATCGATTTTTCACTTCCAAACATTTCATATGCTAGTGCTTTTGCAAGCTCTGTCTTTCCAACTCCTGTTGGTCCAACAAATATAAATGATGGTGGCCTTTTCGTGCTCTTTAATCCGACTCTATTTCTTCTAATAGCTCTTGCAACTGCCTCTACAGCTTCATTTTGTCCAATTATTCTCTTATGCAAATTCGCTTCCAAATTAAGTAATTTTTTTGTTTCTTCTTCAGTAATTTTATTTACTGGTATTTTTGTCCAATTTTCAATTACATTTGCAATATCCTGTACAGTAAGCTCTTTGGGTTTCATTCTCTTCTTTAATGCATCTATTTGGTCAAGCAATGAACATTCTTGTGTTTTTAATTCCGCTGCTTTTTGATAATCCTCTGTAGAATCTGCTTGTGCCGCTTCTTCTTTCTTTGCTTGAACTTCTTTTAGCTGATTGTTCAATACTTCTAAATCGTATAAATCTTTGTCATTTAAATTTATTTTTGAACACGCTTCGTCTAATATATCTATGGCTTTATCAGGCAAAAACCTATCGTGAATATATTTTTCAGACATATTAACTGTTTTTGATATTATATCATTTGAAATTTTTACATGGTGATAGTCTTCATAGTATTGTTTTATTCCCTGTAAAATTGCAATTGTATCAGTAACAGATGGTTCTTCCACGATAATAGGTTGGAATCTTCTTTCTAAAGCTGTATCCTTTTCAATATATTTTCTGTATTCTTTTAATGTAGTTGTTCCTATAAGTTGAATTTCCCCATTAGCTAGAGATGGTTTTAATATATTTGCCGCATTCATAGAATGTTCTGCATCACCGGCGCCTATTATATTATGAATTTCATCAATTACTAATATAATATTTCCATCATTCTTACATTCATCAATTATTGCCTTCATTCTGGCTTCAAATTGGCCTCTAAATTGAGTTCCAGCTATTACCGCAGTCATATCTAAAAGATATACCTCTTTATTTAGTAATTTGGCAGGTACATTACCGCTTGCAATTCTTAGTGCTAGTCCTTGAGCTATTGCAGTTTTTCCTACACCAGGTTCTCCAATTAAACATGGATTATTTTTAGAACGCCTATTTAAAATTTGAATCATTCTTTCAATTTCTTTATCTCTTCCAATTACTCTTCCATACGTATCTAATGTTTTTCTCTTTTTATTTTGCTTAGTTTTCTCTTTTACCTTTTGCGTGCCATTAGAAGAATAATTTGAAGATTCTTCAGAAGTCTCATTGCTTGGCCTAAATCCAAATATTCCCGAAAATATTGACCCTAAAGGGACTCCCTGTCCTTGAGCATCCATATCTGCATTTTCGTCATTAATCATGTTAGAAATTTCTTCTTCATCAATATCATTCATATTTACAGATAGATTTTTAAACATATCATCTAGTTTGTTTGTAAGGTCTTGTATATCTTTTTCAGACAGGTTAGCTTGCTTAGCCATTGTATCTATTGGATTTATACCTCTTTTTTTAGCACAATCGTAACAAAGGCCTTCTAGCTCTTTTTTACCATCTTTCCCTTGTTTGTCTATAAAAATTACTGCTGTATTTTTCTTGCAAATTGAACATAACATATATATAAATTAACTCCTATTCTTATTTATTATTCAGCAATTATATAATACTATAAAATTTAAAATTAGTCAACAAACCCATTTATTTCATAAAAAAAGAGAGTAGTCCTCGGACTACTCAGCTCATGATTAATACTTAATATTAATACAACAAACCACTTTTTTGTAAAATTATGTTATATTACTATAACTTCATCCTACAAATTTAGTATACCATATGCAAAGTATTTTTTCAATATATTAATAAAGCATTTTAAGAATTACAGTTGTTCTACTAATTTCTTTATTTCATTTAAGCTTCTTATTTTCCCTCCATATGAATTTATGGTATTTATAGCTTTTTCAAACTCAACGAAGTCGGCTCCTCCATCTTTATCTTTGAATATTCCTTTAGTATGTTTTCTTATAATCTCTTTTAAGTCTTCTTTACTTTCATAAGTCTCGAAAGAGTTAACCATAGAATTGTATAAGCAATTATTTAGTGTTGCATATTCTTTTGCTCCTTTATCTTTGCCTTTATTCATAAAGAATTTCGTTATTTCAATATCTTTTAAAATTGTTTCAGAATTATTCTTTTTTAGTTTTATTTTTTCTCCTTCTTGTATTAATTGATAAAGTTTATTAGATTCAATTATCTCGAACCTTGCATAGCGCGTATTATTAATATAAAATTGCAGATTAGAACTCTCTTCTACTTTTGTGCCAGATGTTTCTACAATATTATTGTTTTTATCGATGGAAAATCTAAAATTACTGCATATTTTTTTATCTTTGTCAGATAAGTAGTGGCAATATGAAATCTTTGAAAGTAGTAGTGATGTATATAGTCCTAAGTCATATCTAAATCTAAAAAAATCATAAACATTTGATTTTGGAAATTCTTTAATTCCGTCATTATTGAAGATTTTACTAAGTAATTCTAGTGAATACCAGACTAATTCGTTATACTTTGATTCATATGAGCAACTTACTAATAAATCTAATAGATAGCTAAAGTTATTAAAGATATTTAGTGTAGGAATCATCTTAAGATTCTTAACTTTATCGTAAAATAAATCTATCATTTTTTTGTAATATGAAATATTTCCAGTTCTGTAATAAATATATATAGGTAAAATCATAAATCTTTGCCAATATCTATCATAGTTTTGTGCCTTATATGTTCCAATAATTTTATAATTTTCGAAATAGTAATTGATTAATTCTTCGTAGTCTTGATATAGTGTATTAAAAGTTTGTATTAGGATTTCTTCTGAATGTATATTTATATTATAATATGGTTTAAAACATTTGAATAGTTCAGCAAACTGTTCCTTTATTTTCTCAAGTTTTAAATTTTGAATATTGCTCCTATCTGTGTATCTAGCTTCTTTATAAATATCTAATGCTTGTCCTGGCTTCTGATAATACAATAATAACAATCTTACTTTATATTCGCATTTAATTTTTTCAGCCCTACGATCGTATTTACCATATATTTCTTGCATTTTATTATATAAGTCATCTAAAAGCTTAAGGCTAACATTTTCTAATTCTTCAAATTTCTTACTTTCTTTTTTTCTATATTCTATAGAAAAAGTTTCTGCGAATTGTGAAAATTTATAAATCAAATCACAATATTTTTCTATAATTGCAGAATTATTTGACTCAAGAATTTCTTCCTCTATTTTAATAAAGAAATCAAAAATCTTCATTTTTATTTCATCGCTTATTTGCTCATCATATAAAGCAATTGCGACTTTAGTAAATAGCTCCATAGCCGTACTATCGATTAATTCTCTATTTTTCGTAACTAATTCCATTGCTATATTAATATAATGATTAATAAATTTTATTTTCTCTTCTTTAATCTTCTTTTCAATTTCTTCATTAATTTCATTTTTATCAACCAATTGAACACCGGCATATTTGTATTCTCTTTCTGGACCTTTTCTTAGTCTATAATCTCTCATTAGGTATCCAGTTCCCGGCTTTCCTTTAAATTCTTCATAAACTATTGCTAAAGATAGTCTAACTAACAATCTTTTATAATATATGTTTTCAGTATTTTTATTTTCTTCATGGAATTCGTCAAATCCTTGCTTAAATTCTTTATAATGCCTTCTTGTGTAGTTTGCTAACATATTTTCCACACTTGACTTTTTATATTTGTTCTTTTTTAGTATATCTATATATTGGTCCAGTTCATAAGATGTGAAATAACTACTTCTTTTAATGTATTCTTGTGAAGCTAAGGTGTGTTGTCCATCGGCCAAAATTTTTATAATATATGATATTTGTTTCATCTGGTCTTCAGAATTCTTATACATTCTTTTTTCTCTTTTATAATGCTCCATTACATCTTTGTACGTAAATTTGTTGTTTCTTAAAGTTACAATATTGCTGTCTTTTCTTACATTATAATATCTACAAAGGCATATATAAAGTCCCTGTAGTCTTCTATATTCGTAAGTATTTTTAAATATTTTATAGTTTAATATTACCTCTATTTTTTTAGGATCATATCTACCATCATAGATTTCTAGATATTTTTCTATTTTATCTAATAAATTGTTCACCATATCGCAGTATTCTTTTTTAGTAGCTTTAGTAAACTTAGGTTTTTGGTATAAGAATTCGATTATATTAGAAACTATCTCATCAATAACTTCACAGTATTTACCTGCTTTTATATTTTGAAGATACATTGCACTCTTTTTTACTTTTTTGGTTTCTAATGATTGTTCTTCTATGTTCTTCATGTTTTCTTTGTTTGAAGATTTGTCTATTTCTTTTATTTCTTCTATCGTTTCTATTTTCTCTATTTGCGTAATTTTTTCTTCCTGTTTTTCTCTAATGATTGTATTAAATTTATTTTTTATAATTGGAGAAGCTTCCTCTGTTATTACATCCCTGATTGTTTCATGTATTTTATAATTTTCTCCCTCATGTATTACAAAAGAAAATTGTTTTATTTTTTCATACAAGCTAAATGAGAAATTACCCAATACTGGCCTTATTCTGTCTTCAATATTATTGTCTGTCCAATTTCCTATAAAGGCTAAAACAGTGACAAAATCTTTTTCCGAATCATTCATATATGTAAAAAAACGCTCAATAAGTTTACGCCTATCTCCGCTAAAGTCTTTCGCGGTCGGTTTTTGGTTTTGCTCGATGAATTTATAATATGTATCTACACACATGTCCAAAAAAACTGGAGTTCCACAAGTAATTTTATATATTTGATTAATTAAATCTTCCTCAGTGATTCCTGCGGATCTTAAAAATGAAGTAGAATCTTCTTCTGACAAATCTCCAAGTAAATGTTGGTCTAAATTTCCAGTCCAATTTTTGTCCTCATCTTCCCACTTTAACTTTTCTCTGCCTGCTATAACCCATAATACATTGTTAATATTTCTTATTAGTCCATCTTCGCCTTTTAGCCATTCATCTGCTTTTGAAATGCTACCAACTTGGGTAAGTTCGTTTACTAGTCTTTCATAAGTATCCAATTGAAACACAAAAGGTAGTTTTTCATTTTTTATATTGTCTTGAAAATCCACTGCAAAGTAATAAGGTAACAGTTTTCTTAACTCTTCTTCATTTGTGTTATCTAATTCTTTAAATCTTTCTTTTAGTTTGACATCCTTAAATCTATTCCTTAATATGCTTGCTCCTTCATCGACCATAGAAGCAACTTTGGCAAAAGTGCCAACAAGAGGTATTTCCTCTATAAAGCTTACTAAAAAACTAAGCTCTCTATTTTTTACTAAAACATTCTCAAGTTCTGGCTTTGATGCCTCAATTCCTAATTTTGTTTTGTACTCATATGCTGCTAAATCAAATAGTGGAAATTCAAATTTATATTTTTTATTAAGTTCTGCCTTTATTGCATTTAAAATAGATAGTACATCATTATTTAAATATTTTAATTTTTCAAAATCTATATAACAATATTTTGTATCTTTACTATCTCTTTCTAGCTCATATCTAATTCGTTCAAGTAATCTAGTTTTGCCGGCTCCTCCAATACCATAAAATGTAATAATTTGAATTGGTATTTTTTCTTCATTTAGAATTGCACCTTTAATTAAATTATACTTTTCCCAAAAAACATTTCTTGGCTCTACTCTGTCAGTAAATTCTTTAACGGCTTTGTTATTTTTTATATTTTTCTCTTCATTAACGAAAAAAGCCATAATCCGCGTCTCCTTTACTTTTAGTTTATAAAATTTGATAATATATTAAGTATTTTTATTATTTTATATATAAACAGTTTCTTTGTCAATGCATCTTTTTTACTATAACATTTTAGTATTTATTTAACACAACATTCTAGCTTTAGTCTACCTTCGTGTTTTACTTTAATACTAATTTCACCATTTTCGTCCGTTCTATATATTTTACATTTTAAATCACGTAATCTCTCTAGTACCGATTCGTTCGGATGTCCAAATGTATTGTCTTTTCCTACACCTATTAATGCAATTTTGGGTTTTACTAACTCTATAAAATTTTGCGAGCTTGACGTTTTAGAACCATGATGAGCTACTTTTAATATATCTGCCTTTAGTTTGTTTCCATATTCCTTAACTAGCTCTTGCTCTGCATCATATTCAATATCTCCTGTAAACAGCACCGTAAAAAGCTTATTATCCATTTTGTATTTTAATTTTGCAACTATTGCATTTGCATTAAGTCCACCCTTTCCGTCGTCTAATAAAGTATCTCCTGGATGTAAAATATCAAAATTTGCATATTTATCTACCATTATTGTTTCTCCTCTTTTTGCCTCTATTATCCTTATTTTCTTTGCTTTGCACATTTTAATTATCTTGCCGTATTCAGCAGATTGGCTCGCTTGTTTACTTACCACAATATTTTCTACTTTTATCTTTTTTATCACCGCTTCTATTCCTTGTGCATGGTCGGCGTCAAAATGTGATATGATAATATAATCCAGTTTCTTTATTCTTCTGTCTAATAGATATGGCAATAATACCTTCTCTCCCACATCATATTTATCTGGAGTTCTACTTCCTCCTCCATCTATTAGGACATTCTTTCCTGTCGGAGTACATATTAACGTACTGTCACCTTGTCCAACATCTATGAAGTAGAATCTCATTCCCCATTCTATATTTATCGAATATGTTATTAAAGATATACAAATTAAAA
>CAMGAZ010000007.1 GCA_946008205.1 uncultured Clostridium sp.
TTGTTATCCAAAAGTTTTATTATCCTTAGTTGAGTTTTTAGCTCAGATTCTTCTAATATTCCAGCTAATTCTTCATCATCTAGTTTCTGGCACAATTCTTGTAGCTTTTCATCGTCATAGTCAGAAAGCTGTAAAGCCAAATCTACTGTTGTAACTTCATCTAGGTTGTCCGTTACTTTAAAATCAAAATACTTATTTTCCTTACTATCCATGTCTTCCCTTTCCCTTCGTATAATCTTTGAAGAAAATACACACAAATAGAATGATTAAATTAAAGGAAAATCAAATGGGCGATTTTCCAGCAATTCATATTCATCTTATCTATATATATTTTCAGTCCATTACTCGGATCATCGCTCATTTTTTCACTTCCTTTACATAAAATTATGTTTTAATTTTATCTTGCTTTTTAACAATTTGCAATAATTATTGGTTAATAACTTTTTCTGCAAATGAATTGTTTACTATGTTTTCATATGGTGCTTTTTGCGTTAATTCTCCCGCTTCTGTCATTATTAATTGTAGTTTGTCAAAAGCTTCTTCCTTTAATACTGGTGTTTCATTCCAAGCATCTATATTTTTATAACTTTGCACTGATTTTTCTAGTGATTCTACAGAAGTACTTGGAAAATATCCTTGTATTACTTCTGCAACTTCTCTTGCCGTATGCTCTTTTACCCATTGTTGTCCTTTATATATTGCTCTGGTGAATCCCTCAATCACATTACTGTTTTCTTTAATATAACTCTTTTTTGCACAGTAAGCAGTATATGGAATTTCTCCTGAAGCTTCCCCAACAGAAGCTACTATATAACCTTTTCCAGCATCTTCTGTCATAGAGGCAGTTGGTTCAAATAATGTAACATACTCTGCAGTTCCTCCCGTAAAGGCTCCTGCCATCAAATCAAATTTTATGCTATCATCCAATGTTAAATCTGTTTCAGGATTTATACCATTTTGCTTAAGCACATATTCTAATGTCATGTATGGTACTCCTCCCTTTCTACCAGGAATTACAGTTTTTCCTTTCAAATCCTCCCAAGAAAAATTGTCCGTTGGATTTTTACTAACTAAAAACGATCCGTCTCTTTTAGTAAGTTGCGCAAATACTTGCACATAATCCTCCTTGCCTTCATTATAAACATAAATTGACGCCTCTGGTCCGCAGAAACCAATGTCGCATTGTCCTGCTAGAACTGCAGTCATTACATTATCTGCTCCTTGGCCAGTAGTTATTTCTATATTTAGTCCTTCCTCTTCAAAAAATCCATTTGCTATTGCTGCATATTGCGGTGCATAGAAAACAGACCTCGTTACTTCATTAAGTCTAATAGTTTTAATCTCTTCATCAATCTTTTCTTTATGTGCAGATGTAAAGGCTACAATTATTACTGTTGCTACAATTAGCACGCATATAATCGCTATTATAATCTTTTTCATTTTAACTTTCCTTTCTTATCAGGCTCTATAGCCCTCATTTTTGTTTCATTACTATCTTTTCTAATATTTCTATACTTTCGTACATCACAGCTGCAACTATGGCTAAAATAATTACACTTGTCATGACTAAATCTAATTTGAATACCTGACCACCATATACAATTAAATATCCAAGTCCACCTTTTGATACAAGGAATTCTCCAGAAATCACACCTACAAGAGATAATCCAATGTTGACTTTTAATGTATTAAATACTGTCGATATATTTGCTGGTAGCACTATTTTTGTTAATATTTGAAATTTATTTGCTTTAAAAGTTTCAGCCATTTTTATTTTTTCTTTGTCTGTGCTTATTAATCCATTCAGTATATTTAATATAGTTACTATTAATGATATAGCTAATGCCATTACTATAATTGCTGGTGTACCAGAACCAACCCATATAATTATTACTGGCCCTAGTGCGACTTTCGGTAGAGCATTTAATATTACCAAAAACGGTTCGGAAACTTTAGATATGAAGGGTGACCACCATAATATAATTGCAATAATTACCCCCATTATTGTTCCTAGAGAAAAGCCAACCAGGGTCTCTATACAGGTTATTTTTAGATGCCTTAATAAATCATTAGATGATAAATCTAAAAATGTATCTAATATTCTTGAAGGTTGACTGGTTATAAAACTATCGATTTTTCCTACTCTGGCTAGTATCTCCCATATAGCAATAAATAGTACCACTATAGATATCTGTCTTATTAATATTTCTATCTTTCTATTATTTATTTTTTTTAGATATATTTTTCTGTCATTTGATATCGTTTCCGTTGTTTTCTTTTTAGTTTTCAGCAGCTTTATCATATTTTTCTAACTCCTTCCACATTAAGTTAAAGTATTTACTAAATTTTGGGCTTTCTCTACAACTTAGTGGTGTTCTATTTTCTATATCGAATTTAATATCATAAATACTCTTTACCGTTGCAGGTCTTTGACTTAGTACAATTACTCTATCAGACATACTAATTGCTTCTGATATATCATGTGTAACCATTATTGCTGTAATATTTTCGTTTTTCAATATTTGATAAATATCCTCGGTTACCATTAATCTTGTTTGATAATCAAGCGCCGAAAAAGCTTCATCTAGCAATAGTATATTAGGTCGAATTGCAAGTGTTCTTATTAGTGCAACTCTTTGTCTCATGCCTCCTGACAATTGCGTTGGATACTTGTTTCTAAATTCGTAAAGTCCATATTTTTTCAACAATTCTATTACGTATTTTTTATTTTCTTCTGTAAGTGCCTTTTGAATTTCTAATCCAAATAAAACATTTTTATATATAGTTCTCCACTCCAGAAGATTGTCTTTTTGTAGCATATATCCTATCTTTCCATCTATGTATACTTCACCAGATGTTTTTTCTTCTAGTCCTGCAATTATTGATAAAAGCGTTGATTTTCCGCATCCGCTTGGTCCTATTATACTAATATATTCTCCTTGTTTTACGTCAAAATTTATGTTCTTGAGTGCTTCTATCTCTCCATTTTTTGCTTGATATGTTTTATTTACATTTTTTACTTCCAATATTTTCTTTCTCATATCAGCCATTTTTATCCCTCCAAAGTCAATTATCTTAATATAGCTTATGTTGGCTTTTTATTTTTGCTACGTTTTATTTCTATAAACATCTACTTTTTATAATTCGGCTACTTAATAAAGAGGCAGCAATAATAGCTACCTCTTTACGTACTAGTATAGTATATTTGTATATTTTAAGTCTAAATAAATAAAATAGGGATTTATTTATATTTTGGCATAGTATTTAATATAGTTATATTTGTAGATATCACCTCCTGCTTTAAATTTAATTGGTATAAGAGTTATTCTTTATTTTACTTTAAGTATATGGGGGATAATTAAGTAAATTTATCCTTCGTTTTTTGATTATTTTTTCTTATGGGATGATGTTAGATGCAAAATAATACTTTTTAAGAATAGAGACACCTCTATCTAAAATTAAATATCGATATTTTTATTTATCATACTTGATAAACTTGTACAAATTTTTTTGAATAAAAGTTTTATAAAACTATAATTATAATACCATCAAACCATGTATTTATCAAGCTTTTTCGTACTTCTTTTTTTTACATGTTTTATTATATTTCTAGTGTTTTATATATTTTTTTCTTAAGTTCGACTTTATTCAATTTTAATTTTTCTATAAATACGTTTCTCATTGATTTGCTTTATATTATTACTCTATAAAGTATTGAACTTTTAGCACTTTTATATTATAATACTATAAAATTTAAGGAGAAAATTATGGACAGAATTGCAATTATTTCAGATGTACATGCTAATATAACTGCTTTAAACGCTGTTTTAGATGATATATATTCTAGAGGAATCTCTAGAATTATTTGTCTTGGGGACAGTGTTACTAAATGTTGCAATCCCGACTTAGTCATTGATAAATTAAGGGAATCTTGTGAAATTATTCTTAAAGGCAATTGTGATGAAACTATTGCATCTTCAAGCATTAAAGCCAGAGCCTTTTGGTCAAGATTAAAAATAGGTCAGGAACGTGCAGACTTTTTAAATAATTTTCCTGTATCTACAGAATTTTATATGAGTGGAAGGCTTATAAGACTAATGCATGCGTCTCCCTATAGTTTATCCTCTATATACAATCCTATGTTTTCTAACAAGGGAACTACACGCGAGGGCATTGAACTGGACTCTCCTACCAAATTATTTGACAATACAGATTTTATTGGTAAATCACCTAATGACCCTATTCCAGATGTTGTCGGATACGGACATATACATACGCCAAATATTTTCAGATTCAAGAACAAGTTAGTGTTTAATCCTGGAAGTGTTGGTCTGCCAGTAGAAATGCTTAATGATGATAATTTATATAATCAATCTAATCGCTTTTCTACTTTAGCTTCATATGTTATATTAGAGGGTATATATAATTCAAAGGATTTAGCTTCTTTTTCTGTCAATTTGGTTAGAGTACCCTACGATTTAGAAAAGGAAATAGCATATCTAAATGCTTCAGATATGCCTGGTAAAGAAAGAATTATAAATAGTCTAAAAACCGCAAATCCTAACTAAAATATATAATGAGGTGCCTTATATGGATATAGATCTGCATGATACTATGCAAGTTTTAAAAAAATATAATCAAGAACATTTATTAGCTTTTTTTGATGAGTTGACAATGTCAGAAAAAGAGACTTTACTTTCACAAATTCATAATATTGATTTTGAAAAGATTAATAATTTGTATATAAATTCGACTATGGATGACTCAATTTCTTATGATAGAATATCTCCTATTCCTTTTGTAGATAAATCAAAATTGTCTACAACTGAAGTAGAAAGTTTTTCTCAAATAGGTAATGAGGTTATAAACAAAGGAAAATTAGCTATAATCACTTTAGCTGGTGGTCAAGGAACTCGTCTTGGATATAAAGGTCCCAAAGGTTCCTATGAGATTGACGTTCCTCCAAAAAAGTCTTTATTTGAGTTTGCATGTGATAATTTGAAAGAACTTCATCGATTGACCGGTACATATTTAAACTGGTACATAATGACTAGTCCTGCTAATGACTTAGCTACTAAAGATTATTTTGAACATAAAAATTTCTTTGGATATCCTAAGGATAAAATTAAATTTTTTATACAAAGCACTTTGCCAACTATTAATGTTGATACAAAAGTTATATTAGAAACACCTTATTCAGTGAAGTCTGGTTCTAATGGTAATGGCGACGTTTTTAAGGCTTTTTCTTCTGCTGGATATATTAGCGAGTTAGAGAATAACGATATTGAATGGGTTTTTATTGGTGGAATAGATAATATTTTATTAAAATTAGTTGATCCTCTTTTTTTAGGATTAACCATATCTGGGAATTATCAGATTGCTAGTAAATCTATAAGAAAACTAGATTTAAATTCCCCTGACTGGGTATTTGCCAACGTGGATGGTTGTCCTCATATCATTGACCCTAAAAACCTTCAATCAAATAATCTTGAAAACTATAATCAAAAGAACATACTAGCTCATCTATTCTCGATTAGTGCACTAAAGAAATTAGCAAATGTTAATCTTCCATACCATAGAGCTTTTAAAAAATGCGATTTTATTAATGCAGAAGGCATGAAGGAAGTTCCAACAAAGCCTAATTCATTTAAATTTGAAAAATTTATTTTTGATGCGTTTAGTGTGTTCGATAGAATTCTACTTCTTGAAGTGAATCCTTCAGAAGAATTTGCTCCTATTAAAGCTTTTACGGGAAACGAAACTCCTGAAACTGCATTAGATTTATACAAGAAATATCATCATATGGAGTAACATTTTTATATAACTGTAATATTATATAATACCATTGTTTTAATGGTATTATATTTTTGCTTTAGAATATATTTTATTGGAGGTATATATATGTCTGATATTAACTTTAATGAACTTATGAAAATGATTTCCCAAATGGATAAAAAAGAATTGCAATCAAAACTTGACGAAGTTTCAAAAATGATGAACTCAAAGAATCCAGAAGATATTATCAAGCAAATGAATGGTAAAAATTCAAATCGTCAGTAAACTATTTTTTATAATTTGAGGTGAATTATATGGCGGATATGTCTGAAATTCTAAAAAATTTTTCTTCTATGATGGAAGGGAAGGAAATTCCTGATAATATTAAAGAAATGTTGAGCTCCTTGCAAAACAATAGCTCTAAAAGTGAAAATAATAGTTCTGGGCAGAACGACTCTCAAAGCATTCCTAATATTGATATTAATACTATGCTAAAAATGCAGAAGCTCCTAAATACTATGAATAATTCTTCTAACAGTTCAGGTGCTAACCTATTGCGTTCATTAAAGCCTTATCTAAAACCTAGTAGGCAGGCAAAAGTTGACGAATATATTCAATTATTCAGTATTGAGAAGGCTATCGAATTAATGCGACAATCTGGTGGTGACAAGAAAAATGATACCTAATTATCCATATTTTGGCCTTCCTAATTACATGCGATATATGAATCCTCCTCCCCCTAGACCTCCATCACCGCCTAAGGTATCTGCATCTGCTAAGAAATCTTCACCTCCTAGGACAAAAACCGTGCCTAAAAGGGAAGAAAAATCTGATTCAACTCCATTATTTAGTTTTTTGGGAATCGATTTTTACTTTGATGACTTGCTTATTATTTGCATACTATTCTTTCTATATGGCGAAAATGTTAATGATCCTTACCTATTTTTTGCTTTGATTCTTTTACTTTTAAATTAAATCGTCGTCCAAATTTTGCTTTGTAACGACGATTTAATCTCATTTATTCAATTATCATTTTTTCTTCTGAATTTATATAAGCATACGTTCTTCTTATATCTTCTAGGATTTCATTTCTTTCTCTTTCCTTAATAATATTTGCAATTCTTAGTTGAGGTGCTTCTATTGACGATGCTGCTATAATTGCTTCCTTATTTCCTTTTGCTCCAGCATGTGCTAGCCCTCTTAATATTCCTAGAACTATTATATTTTCTCCTGCTATTACTTCTGCCCCATCATTTACATCTCCAAGAATAACAAGACTACCTTCATATTCTACTTTCTGTCCAGATCTAACTGCTCCTCTATGGAATTTTGTCTCCGATGTTGCAATTTCTTTGTTATAAGTTCTCGTTATTCCATGTAACCCTAGAGTTCTTGGACTATCAAATTTTATTTTTACGTCCAAATATTTTTTTATTAATTCTTGTATTTCATCAATTTCTTTATTTTTTAGCACCTTGCCAGTAATGATAATTGGAGTTTTTTCGCTTTGATACAATTTTTTTAACTCTGGAATTTTTTTCCTTAATGCATACATTATATCTTCATGAGAAAATTCTTCATTTATTTTTATTACTATATCTTCTTTCCTCAACTTTATACTTATACAACTTTTCATTTTTCTACATCCTTTTTAATTTATTATTTGTACCGTTGGAATAGCATTTGTGTCTTCCATAATTTGGTTTGTATTCATCCCAAAATACTGGGCAATGATATCCCTTGCTACTTCTGCAGTATAGCTTCCGTGTTCACCATTTCTTACAAATACAACAATGGCTATTTCTGGGTCATCAAAAGGAGCAAATCCAACAAACCAAGCATTGGTTTTTCCTTCTATTCCAGTCTGTGCTGAACCAGTTTTTCCTCCTACTTCTATATTGAAATTCCTGAATGTTGAATAAGCTGTTCCTCCGGATTCACTGGTTACTCCTCTCATACCTTCTAATATCGCATTAATGTTTTCCTCTTTAAAAGTCATCTCTTCTGTGTTATCGGGAGTTAACCCTAATTTGTCATTTACGTAATTCTCATATTCATCACGTGGCACCTCACTGCCATCAGGTCTGACTATTGATTTAACTATTGTTACATCTAGTTTTTTCCCTCTGTTTGCAATCATTGCTACATATCTGGCCATTTGTAATGGTGTAAACGTATTATAACTTTGACCTATAGCTGCTGAAATTGTTTCTCCCGGATTCCAAACTCTATTTTCTTGTTCTGCTATTTGGTTACTTGCCAGTACTCCTGATATCTCTCCTTTTAGTTCTATTCCAGTTTTATGTCCTAGTCCTAAATAATATGAATATTTTGATAAAGTATCAATACCAATTCTATCTCCTACTTCGTAAAAGAAATAGTTGCAAGAATGCTGTATTGCTTCCGAAACATTTAAGTAACCATGTCCACTAGTATTCCAGCATTTCCAGCTACTATTGTATTTTCTATATATTCCAGTGTCCCTTATTTTTTCTTTAGTTGTTATAGCCCCTGTTTCTAGTCCTGCAAGTGCCGTTACCATTTTATAAGTAGAACCTGGTGAATACATTGCTGAAATAGCTTTGTTTTCTAGTGGCTTAGTATCCCCATTTATATAATAATTCCATGTGTTTGTATCAATCCCATTTACAAAAGCTGATGGATTATAATCTGGACAACTCGCCATAGCAAGCACCTCTCCAGTTTTTATGTTCAATACAACCGCTGCGCCCGCATCTGCAGAAAATCCCATATTTGCTATTTTATTTATGTTGTTTTTTAAAGCTTCTTCAGTTACTGCTTGAAGTTTAGAGTCTATAGTTAATATTATATCTGAGCCAGATACAGCCTCTTCTGATACATGTTCATCTGTTATAGTACCATCAACATTCATATCTATCTGTTTTACGCCATTTTTTCCTTTTAGGTATTTTTCAAATACATATTCTATTCCTGCTTTGCCCATTATGTCGTTAGGATTATATGTGTCTTCGTTTCCTTCTAATTCACTGCTTTCTATCTTACCGATTTGTCCAATTATATGTGACGCAGTATTACCCAACGGATAAATTCTTGTTGATTTTTCGGTAACTTCTACTCCTGGAAATTCCGAATTTCTTTCTTTTATTTGGAGTAGGCTTTCCCTGCTTATGTTGCTCGCTATATCTATATACTTCGTATTACTGTATCCTTTATAGGAAATCTCGTATCTTATTGCTAATATTTTTCTTGCGTCGTCCAAATTTTCTGTTGTTATTTCATATTTATCTTTAAAATAATTAAACGCCTCTTCAGCAGTTGCATCTTCATCTATATTATTGGCTTTTTTCCATTTCTTTTGACTAGCTTCTTCTTCTAATTTAAATCTATAAGGATTAACATCTATAAGAAAATTATCCACATATGAGTCACCATTTGTTGATAGTATATTTAGTAATTTTAATATCGTGTTGTTTAATGTTTCATTATTAACTTTCGTTTTATACAAAACTACCGAATACTGGGCATCAACAGTAGCAAGAATCGTTCCCGAACTATCTTTTATGTCTCCCCTATCTGCCTCAAGCATGCTCTCTCTTGTCAATTTCGTATTTGATGTTTCTCTGTATTCTTCCCCATGTATAATTTGAAGATTAAATAATTGTACTAATAAAACTATTCCTATTATATATACTAATATAGTTATTATATTATATCTAATTCTATCATTTTTGCCTTTTACTTTTCCCAATTACTCACCTTCTTTTATCTTAATTATTGTTAAAAATATCTTGTTAAAATAAACTTATCATCAAATAAATTTTCTACATAGTATCCCGCTTTTTTGATTATTGGATAAATTATTATTGTTATTAATGTGTTAAATAAAATTTCCACGGCTAGAATTTTTGAAAAAGCAAATACTTCTATTGTTCCACCTGTTCTTAGCATTGTTAATACATATACTGCTATTTCATATATAGCCGTTGTTACTATAACCATAAACATTACGATGAATCTACTATCTTTAGAAAAATTCTTACTTAATATTTCTCCCAATATTCCTATTATTCCTAGCACTAGTGCCGATATTCCAACAGTTTTTCCCAACACTATATCTATATAAAGTCCAAATGCAATTCCAAATACTAAACCGAAGTTTTCGTTTCATAAATAGTCCAATAAATAAAACTAAAATAACATATAAATTCGGCATAATCCCTGCAATGTTAAACCATGTAAAAAAATTTGATTGTAGGAAGTATATTAGAAAAAACGTTAGTATTATAGAAATTATTGTAACTGTTTTTTTCATTCTATCCTTTTTCCTTTCTAGTTTGTAATGACTAAAACAGCTTCTAATTTATCAAAATTAACAGCTGGCTCAATAAGAATATATCTGTTGGTTAAATTTTTCGTGTCTACTATTTGTTTTACCGTTCCAATTGTTATTCCCTTTGGGTATATCCCGCCTAGTCCTGAAGTTTCTACTTTGTCTCCTTCTAGCAATGTTGCAGTTGTTGGGATATATGTTCCTTTTAGCATATTTGTATTTTCAAGGTTCCCCTTTACAATAACAGAATCTCTAGCAGTTCCAACTATACTACTAACTGCACTTGAAGTATCTAGCAATGTCTGCACCTTAGCGGTAGTCCCTGTTACAGAAATAACATGTCCAACTAATCCTTCGTCTGCAATTGCAGGCATTCCAACCTTAATTCCGTCATTCTCGCCAATATTTATAACTATGATATTACTATAGTTGCTTGTATTTTTGTTTATTACATATCCAGGGATAGTAGTATATTCTGTATACTTATCTTTTAAATTAACATATTCTTTTAATGTTTCATTTTCTGATTTAATTATTTCTAATTCTCTCAAAGATTTTTCCAACTCACTGTTGCGTTCCTTTAAGCTTTTATTTTCTTCTTTTAATGTTGCCATATCTGAAAAAAATGTATTATTTCCAGTAAATTTATTTCTTAAGTAAGTTAAGCCATTCTTATCTGACATTACATAAGAACTTAAATCTACACCTATATGATAAAAATCCTCTATTTTTATATTTGAAATAAATACGATAGTAATCAATATGATAACAGTAATTAATATTCCTATTATTCCTGTTTTTTTGCTTTTATACATCTACTAGTCCTATGTTAGAATATGCTCTAACATCTTCCTTTCTTAAAAACTTGATATTGCAATTTTACCTTCTTTTATTTCTTATTAATGCTGTTCTAAGTTTGTCCATATCTTCAATAGTCTTCCCTGTTCCATTTACGACGCAGTCTAAAGGTCTATCGGCTATATATACAGGAATTTCTGTTTTTTGTGATATAAGGGTATCTATTCCTTTTATTAAAGCTCCTCCGCCGGTTAACACAATTCCTCTTTCCACGATATCTGAAGCAAGTTCTGGTGGAGTTTTTTCTAATGTTGCTTTAACCAAATCTATAATTTTTTCTATTGATGGTTGCATAGCTTCTTGAATTTGCTCTGAAGTAACTATTTTATTTTCTGGAAGTCCCGTAGTTAATTCTCTTCCTCTTATTTCCATAGTTTTTTGTGTAACTAAAGGAATAGCACATCCTAGTTCTAATTTTACTTGCTCTGCTGTAGTTTCTCCAACAGCTAAATTCAAATTATTTTTTATATAATTTATAATCTCCTCATCCATTATATCTCCGGCAATTTTTATTGAGTCACTTACAACAATTCCGCCTAGAGAAATTACTGCTACTTCTGTTGTTCCTCCTCCTATGTCAACAACCATATTTCCAGTTGGTTCTGCCACATCCATTCCTGAACCAATAGCCGCTGCCATTTGTTCTTATATAAAATATAGATCTCTTGCTCCTGCTTGAGATACTGCTTCTTCAACCGCTCTTTCTTCTACCTCAGTAATTCCTGATGGTACTCCAACTACAACTCTTGGTCTTCCTGCATTATACCTCTTACATACTTTTGTAATTATATTTTTTATCATTAATTGAGCAGCAGTAAAATCTGCAATTACACCATCTTTCATAGGTCTTACAGCCCTAATTTGTTCTGGAGTTCTGCCCAACATTTCCTTGGCCTCATGTCCGATAGCTACAATTTGATTCGTTTGTCTATTTATTGCAACAACAGAAGGCTCATTTAATACAATTCCCTTTCCTTTTATTGTTAGTAAAATATTTGATGTACCCAAATCCATACCTATATCTTTTGATCCTAAAGTAAAAAAGCTCATCGTTTTATCTTATCCTCCCTATTGAAAATATACTTATATATTTTTGATTTCCTATCACTATATGGTCTAATAACTCTATGCCTAATAACGCAGATGCTTTATATATTCGTTTTGTAAATTCTATATCTTCTTTGCTTGGTGTTGGATCTCCACTCGGATGATTATGTACCAAGATAATCTTTGGTGCTCCCATCTTTATTGGTTCTGCTAATATGTCTTTAGGTTCTATAACAGCTGAATTAGTTCCTCCATATGAAACATTTAAAATTTTTAACAACACGTTTTTTGTGTTTAATACTAAGGTTTTTACTATTTCTCTCTTTTCATATTTCATTTCGTTCATTAATAAATTTGCCACATTTTCTGCTGTTCTTATCTTTATTTGTTCTCCATCTATCGGTCTTGCCATTCTTTTATTTAATTCACAAACAGCTTGTATTTGGATAGCTTTCACTTTACCTATTCCTTTAATTTTTGTAAGTTCCTTTATAGATACATTTTGCAAAAATTGTATATTTTCTTTGTACGTGCTCTCGATAGATAATATTTCTTGAGCTAATTCAACCGATGTTTTTTCTTTAGTTCCTGTCTTTATTATTATAGCTAACAATTCTGAATTTGATAGGTTTTCAATCCCATACATTTGTGCTTTTTCGTATGGTCTTTCTAACTTTGGTAGTTTTTTTATTGTCAAGTAAACAATCCTTTCTACCTCTATTTTATTTACATCGCCTTTCTATATATGAATATAGAAATAATGACTCCTAATATACTTGCTATATTTATTTTAAACATCATTGCAAAAGTTAACTTTATAACTCCCAAATCTAATATCAAAGGAGAATCTAAAGATAGCCCAAATTCTTGTCCATAAGACAACCACCATAAAAAGTCTACGCCTTGTGTTAGTTGTCCAATTAATCCCCCTATTACTAGTCCTGCTAAAATAAATAGTATACAAATCCATGCATTTTTATTCTTCATTTTTTATCCTCCGTTTATACCATTATTGCAAATTTTCTGTGCATAATTTTCCTTACGGAAATATAATTTTACAGTTTGATTTTACAATCTGTATTATATATTGAAAACAACTTTTTTTCAATACTTATAGTTAAATATATTTTTTCGTTTTCGCCAAATTTCGCTTTATTTTTTACTTTTCATGTGATATATTACCTATTACATTTTTACAAGTATTGTAATATAATATATAAACATTGTATTTCCATATTTTGTTCATTTAAATACTTGATTTTTAGTAGTATAATATAAGTATATATCCTAGGAGGTAAGCAATGAAGTTTGAGAAAGTAAACAACGATAAAATAAAAATCACACTAAGCAGTGCCGATCTTGAGGCTAATGATATTGATTTCCATTCTTTTATGTCCAATTCTAATGAAACACAATCTTTATTTTTAGCTGTATTGGATAAGGCGGAAAGAGATTATGGGTTTTCTACAAATAATTATCAGCTAAAAGTTGAAACTTTAGCTCTTGACAATGGAAGCTTTATTTTGACTATTACAAGAAGTCGTGTTTCCAACACAGTCGAAAATAATATTCAAAAAAGGAAATTTGAAGTTTCTAGGAAAATTCCTAGCTTGACCTCGGCTTCACTAATTTATAAATTTAACTCTTTCGAAGACTTCTGCGATTTTATCGAATTCTTAGAATCTTCTGAGTTGACAGATATTGATAAGGTTTCAAAAACCTCTATGTTATATTGTTATAATTCATATTATTATTTAATATTTAATAATATTAATGTAAAATATCCATATCTTAAATCTATATATTCCGCAATAACAGAATTTGCTACATATGTTAACTATTCTGACGCTTTAGCTGCAAAATTGCATGAATCTGCGACATTACTTATAAAAGATAATGTAATAAAAGTAAGTGCAAAATACTTTTTATAAAGCAAAAAATAACTTTAACTTCTATAATGAAGATTAAAGTTATTTTATTTTTAATATTCCCATATATTAATACACATAATTTTGTGGATTTTGAGCTACTCCATTTACTCTTACTTCAAGGTGCAAATGATTTCCTGTTGATAATCCCGTAGAACCAACTCTTGCAATTAGCTGACCCTGTGATACATATTCTCCTTCTGAAACACACAATGAACTGCAATGTCCATAAAGAGTTTGAACTCCGTTACCATGTGATATTATTATATAATTTCCATAGCCTCCACCATATCCATACTGCGATACCGTTACCGTTCCTGATGCTGCAGCATATATAGGGGCACCTTTTGATGCAGCTATATCAATTCCCTTATGGTTATCTCTGCTACGGTTTCCAAATCTTGAAGTTATAGTTCCCGAAGTAGGCCTTATTAAGCTAATTCCTATATCTACTTTTGCTCCATTATTAACTGATGTTGGAGGTATGCCAGAACTTCCGGTAGAAGCATATTTCTTTACAACCACCTTTTTCTTATATAAAGAAGATACACATGTTTCTACATCTGTAAACTCTGCCTCGCTAGTATTTTATTTTTCTAGTATTTATATTTTAGATTTGTTTGTAATTTTCATTTCTTTTTAATTATTTTCAACTTGATCGGCATTTTCAAAATTTGAAAGTTTATATTTCTCCTGTCCATCTTATAACAATGCATAATATCTATAATAAGCTGTACCTTGTCCAACTATTTTATCATATATTTCATCATCATTTGTCTGTACATTTTTCTTTAATAAGCATAATTCATATTCAGGCATAGAATTTATTTGGATAAAAGCTAAATTCTGTCCATCACCTTTTTGTATAGCCTCGTTTATCTTTGCTTGTAACCCACTTTTATTCTGTGTGTAGCCAATAAACTCACCATCCAAAGTTACACTGTAAGTTGGCTTAAAAAAATATGATACTAGACATGTAACCATTACACCTGCTATTGCAATTAACAAAACAAACTTTATAGAACGTTTAAAATGCGTCATACATTTTTTTACTATATTTATAACAAACAACTCCCATCTTTTTTTACTACGATAATTCTATATTATTTTTTTATTTTTTACAAGTCTTTTTTATATTTTCACAAGTATATTTTTTAGTCTTGTATTCTTAGAATTTGTTTAACTTCAGCCATATCCAATTCAACTACTTCTGCAATTTCTTCCATTGGCATATTTAATTTATGTAATTTTCTTACAACTTTAATTTTATTTTCTCTCTCGCCCTTTGCAATGCCCTCTGTCATTCCTTTTTCTCTTCCATATTTTTCTGCATCTGCTTTTGCTTGGTTAATATCCATTCTTAGCAACTCTTCTTTTAAGGCTATTCTTCTTAGTGTTTCATCTTTACTTAGTTGGTTTAATTCTTCTTTTGCCTCTTTTATATCTTCATTTTTCTCCATGATTTTGGTTACCTCCTCTTTATTAGGATTATCCAAAAACATCATCCACTGTAATACTGCATCTTGTGGACTTTTTGCATATTCTTTTATTGCTTTTGGTACTTC